>CAYSXY010000028.1:0-26200 GCA_964435165.1 uncultured Rickettsiales bacterium | reverse complement strand
CACTTCGCAGCAGCAATCCAATGGTTGAAATAAAAATCACAACAGAACCTAGTAAATCTGCTATAGTTAGTTTCTTTGAAGATGTTTCAATTAATATAGAGAAAGACGATCAATCTCTAACAACTAACCACCGCTGTGTGAGTAGTATATGCGATCTGTCAAATGCTCTCTTTCCGGACCTTCAGAAAGTCAAATCAGGTAACAACAAAATCACTGATCATGATGGGGTGTTTTTGGTAAAACAGAAAGATGTGTCTGCTTACATAGAGAAATATGCTCCTATGCAGCTTCGATACGATAAGAGAACAAAGGTAGAAGAAAATTATAAAGTAATGAATTTTGGAGAATCGAAGGGGCGTTCATTTAATAGAGTGCTTATCTATCCTACAGAACCAGTCAAGAAATGGCTAAAAAACCACAGCTCTGGATTAGCTTCAACTAGCCGCTCAAAATTGTATGTGGCCATTACAAGGGCACAGCAGAGTGTGGCGTTTATTTATGATTACAAGGATAATGAGGAAATAGAAGGCTGCGTAAAATATACAGCCTAATCTAATCGCAGCCACTCCTCCAGCTTTCGGGTGGCCATCACGTCATCGAAGTTATAGGTGAGGATGTCTTTTTTCATCTGCTCACGGCGTTCTTTGATAAGCTCCATGCGGTATTTCACAAACTGTACCACCGACCACTGCGAGCCGGAGTCATCATCCTGCCATTGGAAATTCACTAGCCCTTCATGTTTGCATATCTGTTTCAGGCCGTAGCTGGCCAGTGGCAGTACAAAGCTGTTCTTCACTACTGGCTGAATATCAAATAACGGGGAATTATCCCCTAGCAGCCATTGCACAGTTGGATGTTCTTCCATGCCATAGCGTTTGGCATACCGCTTGATATTCACCACCTCGTAGCTGGAGAAATGGCAAAGGATCAGATCGGGATATTGCTCACGGTACTGTTCCATAAGCGTGAGGAACTGCCGCCAACCTTGTTCGTCTTGGCTCTCATGATCCGTCCAGACATAATCGAACGCATTGCCATCAAATGGCGGCTTCAGGAAACCCCACAGATAGACATGGTCTTCGCCATGATCTGTGAGCGGATTAGATTCGATATCGAAATGCACCCATGTACCCTCTGAAAGGCGCGGCGATTGGATTTTAAACATTTCGCCGGTTTGTAGGATTTGGCCTGCAGCACGGCGCGGTATTTTTTATGGATACCCTTCAGGTAAGGCACATCCTCAATATCTTCAGGTTGGGAATTGGCCAGCTTGGTGATGGTGGTAATACCCTGTGCCTCCAGATGCGGAGCGGCACGTGAATCAATACCATAAAGCAAGGTCAAGTCTTCTTTGGCCTCAAATGCGGGTTTGCAAAGCCCGACATACGGACAGACCTTGCACTTGCTTTCGCCGTAACGAGCTTCGGGGGGAGTTTTCAGGAAGAGGATGCCGCGCATGTCGGCTAGAAACTTATCGGCTTCTTTGTTGGCTTCATCGCCGGTTTCTACCGTGCTTTTATCGCCGAGGAATATCAGGGCCGGAAGCGTACTGTTTAACAATTCACGGTACGCGCCCAGCTGTATCTGAATCTCTTTCTTGTCACCGCTGCGTGCCAACTTTGCATCAGCTGGTTGATATTCGCCGCTTTCGTGACGGATGAGAAAGTCAGGCTCACCGATGATTTTATTCTGACGGTCAGCGATCTGCGCCTGATAGATGATATCGACACCAGCTTCCATCAACGCTTCGGTATGCTCCACCGAAGTGGCCTCCACCACCTGAAACTGCTGCTCCAAATCACGCTTAATGCCCCATTCGTGGCGAATACCCATTTCTTTGATTAATTCTTCAAACGGATCAGGTTCAGCTTCCACCATTCCTTCGGGCGGGAAATTGTCGTACCACACCCGCCGCTTACAATGCAGCCAGGATCGTGCGTCACTCGGTCGGATGTAAAGTTGTTCTGTCATGGTAAAAACATAGCAGAAGCATTATAAAAATCATCAAGTTAGGATTCCCCAGCATTCACAAAACTTCACCCACAATGCTGCACCAGTGCGGCACCGGATTTTGGGGCAGGAAAAACGGCATGTTGGTGCCGCAGTATAATCTTTATAAATCAAAGGGAAAATTGGTTGCGGGGGTAGGATTTGAACCTACGACCTTCAGGTTATGAGCCTGACGAGCTACCGGGCTGCTCCACCCCGCGTCACCATGTTATTCGAGCTGTCCAAACGCAGCCCGGAAGCATTATTTGTTTTCGCTGCAGCCTTTCGGCTTTCGCTGTGGCGGGCTGCTCCACCCCGCGTCACCTCGTTTTTGTGAGCCGTACGAACACAGTTCGGAAGCGCTGTTTATTATACGCCTTCATTTTCCGGCTTCTGCTTTGCTTCTGTTGTGCAAAACCTCCGTGATATTTTGTCACCGAGGCAAGGGTTATAGCGAGAGTTAGTGGCGGATGCAACCCCTTGTGAAAAATAATATCGTGCGGGCTGGCGCTCTTTAGCTGGGTAAGCCCTGTGCTCGCTGGTGTTTAAGGGCGCTGGCATACCACTCCAATTCATCCAGAAAGGGCGCAAGATATTCGGGCATATCTTGATCCTGCGCGTTGCCATTTTCATCGAACGCTTTGGTGATGTGCGGTATGGGGAAAAGGCGCGGAATGCTGGGCATGCCCAGTTCAGCCAGCATAGCACGCAGGGGCATGGCGGCACGTACGCCGCCGAAAGCACCGACGGAATAGCAGGCAATGGCCGACGGGCGGTAGAGATATTCTTCCAGAAAGTGATCCAGCAGGTTGGTTAATGCAGGCGGTGGGCTGTGATTATACTCACCGCTGATGATGACAAATCCATCCGTCTGGCGAAAAGGTTGGCGAGCTTTTCCAGCGGCTCAGGTGCGGAGCCCGCCTCATATTCCTTATACATGTTGTCGAGCAGGGGGAGCTTATATTCCTGCGGGTCGATCAGTGTGGTGTCATGTCCGCGCTTTTTCAACTGCTGTTCAATAAAACGAGCACCGCGAATGCCTACACGGGCACGGCGTACCGATCCATAAATCACGATGAAGTGCATGCTGTATTCCTCCAGATATCAGGTCAGGCCGAGACGAGAAGCGCCTCATATTGTGCTGGCACAAACCCCACGGTGATATGACCATGATGATCCATGACCGGCCGTTTGATCAAGGATGGATTGGCTTGCAGCAAGGGGATGGCGGTGTCAATCTTTTCAGCGGCAGACTTTTCAGCATCGCTTAATTTGCGCCAGCTCGTGCCGCGGCGATTAATGAGCGTCTCCAGCGGGATATGCGTCAGCCATTGGTGTAGCAGTGCCTCCTCCAAGCCATCCGTACGGAAATTGTGAAAGTGATGGTCGATGCCATGGTCGTTCAGCCAGCGACGTGCTTTTTTGACCGTGTCGCAATTGGGAATGCCATAAAGAGTCAGCATGATATGCTCCGTGTTGTGGTGCAAAAGAATGTAATCCGCGTGCTTGAGATAGCAAGGGGCTTGCCTCGTGCTTTAAACGGCACTGAACTGGTTCATGAGCCAGGCGACCACGATCACCTGTGGCAGTGTGATGAGCGGAATAAAGAGCGCTATCTTCCAGGAACGAGTAGTATCTTTCATCACCATGATTTCCGTATAATCCGTGGCAACACCCGCCATGAGAAAGGCAAAGCCATTGCCGGGCGCGTGCGCACGGTTGAGTATATCGGAAGCAATCGGAGCAGAGCCTTCTGAGCAGACTTCGAGTACCGTGGCGAAGAGGATGGTAAAGGACAGGCCGATAAGGCTCGGGCCGAAATATTGTTCAAACTGTTCAACATCCAGAGACGCACGCAAAATGGCGGCCAGTAGAATGCCGACAAACAGCCAGCGAAGCACCATGCGTGATTCGTGAAGCCCTTTCTTGGCAGTCTCAACAAACCAGAGGGCGGAAAATGAGGTCTCACCGAGACGCTTGCGGGCCTCCTTCCAAAAGGCAAAATCCTCTTGCGCGGGTTGGGAATCCGGATTTTCCGGCAGCGTACCAGTCATGACCAGACGGTCAAAGAAGACGCCGGTGAGGATGGCAATGATCATAGAGAGAAGGATAAATGCCAGCGTCCAGGGCAGGCCGATCAGGGCGATTAATATCAGGGTCAGGGAAAAGGAATTCCAGGGGCTGGCGAGGAGAAAAGCGATGACCTGACCGACACTGGCACCACGCTCATAGAGTTTGGCGCCTACCATGAGAATGCCGTGGCTGCATAAATCTAACAGTACGCCGGCAAAGGTGGCGCGCAGGATACCCGATAATGACCCGCCCCGGCCAAGAATGCGCATAATAAAGTCACGCGGAATGCGTGAAAGCAGGCTGACCATGATGATTCCAATCACTACTCCCCACCACATGGTGTGGAGGAGTGAGTGCACGGTGTGGGCCATGGTTGCCAGCCAGTCGATGCCGGATATTTGCTGATTGAACCATATGGCGCATGTGTAAAGTATGATGATCACACTCAGCGAGCCCCAGAGAAGCCAGTCTATAGAGGCCGAATGTTGGTGACCGTTATCATGATGGCAGCCAGACATGTAGTATCCTATTCCATGGTGCTATCTATGCTGTCATGAGGGGCGGCGGCTACCATCTGAGTATCCAGCGCCCGGAGAGTGCGCCAAACAGGCAAAAGGCGAGCATCGGCGCATAATGCCAGACGAGCTGGTGCGCTGGGTCATCGACAGGTTCGGTCAGCCGGAGAAAGGCATAGGCAAAGCTGCCGACAGCCAACGCCGTCAGGGTGCCCGCCAGCATCGGGCGTGTGGGAGCGGCGCGGCGGAGCATGAGTATTAATATCAGCCCGGGGGGGATGGCATAGAGCGTCATTTCCACTCCGCAGACGGGGCTTGCTTCCATGCCTAGTGTACGCCACAGATTGTGATAAGGAGCCATTAGCACGCGGGCGACTATAATCATCGATAATATGCCAAATGTGGCTACCGGCCAGCGACTAATATGCGGATGCTGGTGGCTATCAGGTTCGGCCAGATAACATCCGGCGATGGCAGCCAGTATCGCTGTGGCAAGTGAAAAGATTATTTCCAGCCACCAGAAGGGCTGACCGGCAACGGTTGCCAGATCATCTCTCAAGCCAAACAGCCAGAGTGTCATGCCGATAATGTAGGCCCCGCACAGCATCAGCCAATAGAGCATGCGCCTGGCCGGGTGATGAAGAGGCGTGACGGGGCGTAACTCTTCGCTCAGCTCATCGACTAATCGATCTGTCCGGCTCTGTGCAGGTGGGTCATTCGCCGTCATGGCGCCTCTCCTGTTCTCGTATAGTTTTCAGTGCCCGGTGTGCTGCCACTTTTACGGCCGATTCACTCATGCCCAGCTCATCTCCGACTTCTTTTGCCGTATAGCCTTCGATATGCAACCGCGTCAGGATCGTGCGTGTGCGTGGTTTCATATGCGATAATAGTCTCTTCAACCATTCGCGGGCCGCGGTCTGTTCGGTTACATCCGGTGTATCATCGCTTTGTGTCTCCTCAATGATGTCTGGCGAGGCGTGAATCATATCCCGCTGCTGATAGTGCCGACGTAGATGATCCATCAGCCGGAAGCGGGCGATGGCCATCACCCAGGGCATGAGCGGGCGCGATGCATCGAAGGTATGACGTGCTTTGTGAATCGAGATCAGTATTTCCTGCAGCAGATCATCCCGCTCGCTGTCTGTGTTGATTCGACGGGCGATGAAGGATTGTAGAGGCGGCATGAGTGAGGTGAGTAACTGATGATATGCCCGCTTGTCTCCTCCTTGCGCCGCGACCATTAAGGCGACCATCTCCGTATCATTGCGCATTATAACGCCTTCCGGCGCATATCAAGCACCCCGACGCTAAGTAAGAGCGGAATATAGAGGGCAGCCTGTGCGATGGCGAGCATGCTCAGATCTGACAGCGACACACCATAGGCCAGCCACTGTGTGGGGGCGAGCATGTCAAGTCTGGGCAGCAGCAGGGAAATAAAGTTGATGGTATGAAAGGCCAGTGCCTCCCATAACGTATCGGCCATGATGAAGGCTGACGTTACGGTTTGGACAAACAACACCATGATGCGAGAGAGCAGGTAAAAAGCGAGCGTGGCCATTACCGCACTCATGACACTGCCAAGCACCAGGCTTGAGGCCACGGCGAAGGCAATGACAATGCCGAGTTCCAGTAGTTGCGAGAGCATCCAGACTAGCCAGACATGAATGGACATGTCTGGCACCAACATAAAGAGCAGCATACCTACCGTGATGGTGAGCAATGATATAGCGGCGGTTAAACCGAGCCAGTATGCACATATAAAATGTGAGCGCGTAAGCGGTGTGGCGAGCATGAATGCGGCTTCATGTTGTTCCAAACAGCGGCGCAAATGAAAGCAGGCAAAGGTGATGGTGCCCACGGCCAGGCACAGGCGCATACCACCGCCAAACAGCACCGCGGCGGAGAGCCGCTCTTCCACCAATAAGGTGCTGCCAAAGAGCAATGCGGCGGAAAGTATGAGTAGCAGCATGATGCCCAGACTGTGAAACAGCCGATCACGCAAGGCGGTCAACAGGATGTAACGCAGTATTCCTCTTATGGCGTGCCCACTCATAACGTATCGGTTGGTTGCGGTTGATGAGGCATGTCGACACTGTTGCGCAACATGGCACAAAGCGCAAGTGAGAAGCTCCGAGGCTATATGGGGAAGGTGCCGCCGCTATGCCTCGCTATCAGGGATTTAAAATGTCAGGGGGCGTGGATCGGAGGTGAATTTCCGATAAAAATCGATATCTTCCTGGGAGATGGTGCCGGAGTTTGGAATGATGGTTGCCTTCACAAAAATCACCATCTCGACGATATCCTGATCTTTGCTAACGCGTTTGAATAAATTACCGAGGAACGGGACGTTGCTGGCATATGGTACGCCAGCATCGGTATTGACGGAGCGCTCCTCCATGAGGCCTCCCATCACCATCACATCGCCACTTCTCACTTTCATAATGGTATCAAGTTCGCGAACCTCTACGACTGGAATCAGATTTTCCAACGGAACGGACAGGGTGGTGGCCTGTGACGCGAGAAAGGCGACGGCAGGATCGGCGATTTGGCTGGTGACGCGTGACAGTGTCGGCCTGACATTGAGCGTCACCTCATTGGTTTCCAGGTTGATCGACGGTTGTACCACCAGAATAATACCAATCGGCACGGTTTTGATTTCACTGTCGACGGTGAGCAAATCCTGATTGTTTGCCGAATTGGAATTGGTCTCCCGTTCAACGTTGATTTCAAAATAAACCTGATTCTCTGCAAATGTCAGCACGGCCTGCTGATTGTTAATGGCGTGAAGACGTGGGCTGGAAAGGGTGCGTGAGGTGCCGAACTCTTCCGTTAGATTAACCAGTGCTTTCAGGTCATTGTCCGTAGTGTCGGTCATCCGTAGCGAGAACACATTCGGGTTCGCTGTATCCAATGTACTGACAGCGAGATCAAAGTCGAAATTTTTCAGTCCGCGCTCAAGAGCGAAACTTTCCCAATCAATGCCGCTGCGATATTCGTCATTGAGGGTCACTTCCACGATTTTCGCCTCAATCAGCACTTGCGCCGAGGCAGTCTTTTTCAAATGTTCAATGTAGGCGGCGACGCTGTCCTGTTTTTCCTGCGATGCGAAGACGGTGAGCAGTCCCCCTTGACGGTTGATGACAAAAAAGTTGTTAACTGGTGCTGCCGGGTTGGCTGCGCCATCGGCCGCAATCGCATTTGCTGTCACCACCCCGACACCGGCAGGAAGGGCCCCACCCTGTTGCTGGTCATCAAGAATTTGTTTGATGGCTTCTTCAAACTGAACCCATAAATCGCTCTCTGCTGTCACATTGATCGATGAGTTTGAGCCAGTGTTAAACTGGCCGCCACCACCGCCTGTATCACCTCCGCTGGCTGACAATACATTGGTATTGACAGTGAGTGAACTTTCGCTGGAGCGCGTCATATTCAGAAAGTCGACCGTGTAGCTTTCCAGATAGGGCCGATCCTGTTCGATTTTCAGCCGTTTGCCGTCAAATTCGTAGCGTAGGTTTTCCATTTGTGCGATACGATCAATCACGTCGCGCAGTGGCCGGTCTTTAGCACGGAAAATAATGCCCCCCGAGATAGAAGGATCCAGTTCCAGATCGACATTGGCCAGGCGCGCCAATTCAATCAAGACATCACGGAGCGGGATATCTTCTGTGACGGCGATAGAGACCAGACGCTCCGCGGCCTGCTTGGGTGGGCGTGGTGCAACGAGAATTTGTGACGCTTCAGGTATGGGAGCGGCATCACTACCACGCGGCGCATCTGCATCCTCTCCATTCTTCGGGTCACGTGGCACCATGGATTTAAAATCATCCCGGGTCAGCCCGGCCGCACGGTCTATCGGATCCAGCGACTCAGCATCCATGTCGCCCATACAGCCGCTGAGTGCGAAGCTGAGCAATAAGGCAGTGATGATGGCGCGAAGGCAGGTAAACATGCAGAGCTTGTGATCCACCAATTGACTTTACATACAGATTTTACAGCTAGAGGATAAAAGTGAAGAGAAGTTTAACTTTTGGCGGGATGGTTTCATCGGCATGATCATTAAGGCAGAGCGCCATGCCTTAGGTGCAGGTATCTATGTCAAACCAGCCAGAGATGCAGATAGGGCGAGATGCCGTAGAAAGGTAAGATTAGCAATGTCATCAGGGCAATGATCAGTGCCGGGCCGAATGGAAAGCGGCTTTCGGCATAGCGCCACTGCCATGCTACCCCAATGATGATGCCCAAGACACCGCTGAACAGCAAAAAACCGGGGATTGCTTCAGGCGATAACCATAATCCGGCAACGGCCATGAGTTTTACATCGCCCATTCCCAGCCCTTCTTTACGTCGAATCGTGCGATAGAGTATCTTCAGCAACCAGGCGCCTCCTCCTGCAATGATCGCCGTTTGAAGATGGAGCCATACAGGCAGCGGCGAGACGGTCAATGCCCAGCCGATGCCGCAGAGTGCGGCGAGCGCTTGCAACGGGTCCGGTAGCAGTCCTGTTTCAATATCGGCAATCAGCATCGCCAACAGTGCTGTCGTCAGGCCAATCAACCATAGTAGCGGCAGGCCTACGCCAAGCAGGAAGGTGAGCCACACGGTCAGCCCTGCCATGCACAGCTCGATGAGGGGATAGCGCCAATGGATCGGTGCGTGGCAGTGACGGCACTTCCCTTTTTGATAAAGCCAGGAAAGCACAGGCAACAGGTCTGCCGCTGTCAGGGTGGCATGACAGGATGGGCAGTGCGATCGGGCGATTGACCATGGCATCTGGCGCGGCATGCGGTAGCTCACGGCGGAGATAAAACTGCCCAGTGCCAGGCCAATGAGAGCGGCTGAACAGAACAGCCAGATATCCGATATGGGTAGGCCTGGCATTGCCTTAGCCAAACCCCGCCATGCGTTGCATGGTTTTGTTACGATTCACATGGACGTTGAGCAACAGACCTACTGCTGCCATGCTGGTGAGTAGGGATGTGCCGCCATAGGACATGAATGGCAGCGGAACGCCAACGACGGGCAGCAGGCCCATCACCATGCCAATATTGATGCATATATGAAAAAAGAAATAGCTGGCTATCCCGGTAGCAACCAGGCGGCCAAAATGATGCTGTGATTGCAGGGCGATGAGATAGCAATAAACCAATAATAAGGTAAAGGCGGCCAGAGTTAGCAGGCCGCCGATAAAGCCAAATTCTTCGGCCAGCATTGTGAAGATAAAGTCCGTATGTTTTTCCGGCAGGAAGTTGAGCTGACTTTGTGGGCCTTGCAAAAAGCCTTTTCCTGTCATGCCGCCGGAGCCGATGGCAATTTTTGACTGAAGAATATTGTAGCCGGAGCCTAACGGATCACGCTCCGGATTCAGAAAAGTCAGAATGCGCTCTTTTTGGTAATCATGCAGGAACAGCCAGGCAATGGGGGCGGCCGCCAGGGCTACGCCGCCGACGGTGGCGAACTTCCATGCCCGTACGCCTGCGGCAAATAGAATGCTGGCCGCGATGAGGCTGAGGATGGTGGCCGTGCCTAGATTGGGTTGGCGCAGGATCAATATTACGGGGATTGCCACCATGATCAGGGGAGGAATCAAAATGGAAATGCGCCCGATATGTTCAGGATTCAGCCGGTGGAAATAACGTGCCAGCATTAAAATAACCGCCAGTTTCATGGGCTCGGATGGCTGCAATTGCATGAAGCCAAGATTGATCCAGCGTTGGGCGCCCATGCCGACATGACCGAATAAATCGACATAGACCAGCAAACCTACCAGTCCGACATAGGCGGGAATGATAAAAAACATCAAGAGGCGTATATTGATAAATGCCAGGATAAATGCAGTGGCCAGCCCCAGCCAGAAACGCTGCATTTGCGGGTTTGCCCACCGGTTCATCTCTCCCCCTGCTGCCGAATACAGCATGGCGATACCCGTTCCGGCCAGAATGATGGTTAACAAGATCAATGGCCAGTGCATGCGGGTAATTTTGCGCCAAAACCACCGCCAAAGGGAAAGCGAAACGCCAAACATTATGACTCCTCCTTCTGTGAGGATTGCTGGTCAGAAAGGGGCGCCGCTTCTGCTTCCAGCTCTTGCGCTTTCAGCAGCATATCGCGCATCAAGGGGGCTGCGGCGCTGGAGCCGCTGCCGCCATGCTCGACAACCACGGCGCCGGCAAACCGTGGGGCATGAATTGGGGCATAACCGACAAATAACGCGTGATGTTTATCCTGCCAGCGTTTTTCTTCTTCACTGAGGTGGTAGGTATGGGAAAGGCTTTTGACTTGCGAAGTGCCGGTCTTACCGGCCATTTCAAAACCGGGTTTGGTAATACGTTTCCAATAGGCGGTGCCGCGAGGATTCATCGTCACGCGCTCCATTCCGCGTTTAATGACGGTCAGATGTTCTTCTTTAACGCCGATAGACTCAAAGTTTGGGATGTCGGTGACTTGTTTGAGTAGGGTTGGAGCCACCTGCCGGTTGGTTATAAGCCGTGCCGTCATTACTGCTAGCTGCAGCGGGGTGCTGAGGACATATCCCTGGCCGATGCTCGCGTTGATGGTGTCCCCTTTTTGCCAATGCTGACTTAGTTTTCGCTTTTTCCAGGCAGGTGTCGGGGCGATGCCAGGCTGCTCCGCGGGCAGTTCAATGCCGGTTTTCGTTCCCAAACCAAAGCGGACGGCCATCTCCGAGATCGCTTCAATGCCAAGCTCTGCTGCGACTTCGTAAAAATAGACATCACAGGAACGTTCAATAGCCATTTCCATATCGACATGGCCGTGGCCAGAGCGCTCCCAGCAGTGAAAGCGGCGATTGCCTAAAATATAGTGACCCGGACAGTAATGACGGGCTTTAGGGCTGATGATTCCCTGTTCCAATGCCGCCAGTGCCACCAGCATTTTGAAGGTTGAACCGGGCGGGTACTGGCCGGAGATAGCTTTGTTCAGGAGTGGGCTCAGTGGGTTTTCCAGCAGGCTGCTCCAATAGGCTTGTGAAATGCCCTGGCTGAAGCGATTAGGGTCAAATGACGGGGTGGTTGCCAGCGTCCGCACTTCACCGCTATGGATATCGAGAATGGCGGCCGAAGCACTGCGATGCTGCGACAGTTGTTCATACACATGACGTTGCAGGCCCACATCGATGGCGAGTGAGGCGTCGTCGCCGCTTCGGCTTTCTTCGCGCGAAATTTCACGTATGGTCAGACCCAGCGCATTGACCTCTACATGGCGTACTCCGGCGTTGCCGCGTAGTGATTCTTCCAGCGTATGTTCAATTCCTTTGCGACCAATTTTCAGATCGGGCAGGCGCATGAGCTGTTTGGCTTCCTCGTCTTTTTCAGAAACAGGGCTGACATAACCGAGCAGGTGTGCGGTTTGCTCCGCATAGGGATAGTAGCGCATTTTCCCGACACTGATGAACAGTCCCGGTAATTCCGGAGCATGCACTTCCAGGCGAGAGACATCCTGCCAGCTCATATGTTGCGTGATGAGGAGGGGTAAATGGGGCGCGCGGCGGGCTTTTTTGGTGAGTACGGCTTCCTGTGCGCTTAAATCTTCACCAATCAGCGTTCCAACCTTGATGAGAATCTCATCCAAACGCTTGAATTGTTCGGGGTCCAGCATGGCACGGAAGTTATCCTGATTACTGGCCAGAATATTTCCATAACGATCATAAATCAGGCCGCGCTCCGGCGTGACCAGTTGCAGGCGGATACGGTTATTGTCTGACAGCGTGGCATATTCCTGTCCCATCACCCGTTGAAGATAGTAAAGGCGGGCCATCAATATAGAGAGCACGGAGAGTTTCGCGCCTCCCAGCACCAGAGCGCGGCGGGTAAATTTTTTGCGTCGGTTCAGTTCACTGCGCATGGCGCATGGAATCAGGCATCGCGAAATAAAGTCGATTCATCAGTGCATGGCAGATAGGGTAAAGGGCGGCTGTTAATAACCATTGCATGAACGCATTGCCAAGACCTGGCATGGCCATTCCCCCTATCGCCATCATCAGGATGTAGCATAGCATTGTCGTGAAACTGAGACCAGCAAAGATAGCCCATACTCCCAGCATTGTTCGCCGCATCAGGGTACGCTGCTGTGATTGGATTAACAGGCGCAACAGCATAAAAATAAGTGCATGTGTTCCCAGCATGATGCCAAGTAAGCTGTCCTGGAGCAGTCCAAGTATAAATGCCAGCCAATACGGGGCTAAAGAGGGCTGGTAAAGAAACCAGTAATATAGTCCCATCAACAGGAAAGAGGGGGCGAATAATTCCCAACCCGGAAGTGGGAGGTGAATGCTTCCAGCCAATGTCAGTAGCACGAGTATAACAGCCGGCATGCAGGCCCACCCACGGTGGGGCTTGTCTTGCATAATGATGGAAGGGGTGGGAACGGATGAGCGCATCGTGGGTTACTCGTGTATAGGTTTTGTTGAGATTTGAATCATGGTTGTATTTGGATGCTTTTTTGCTGCACATGCCTTTTGATTTGTTCGACATAGAACCACTATGCCTCAAAATCTCTAGGCATTTTCGCTTAAAAAATCATCTCAAACCCATCTCATTTTAAAATCTCAACAAAACCTAGCCATTTAACTTTAAACAACTATAGACCTCTTGCATAATTGATTCTTGCATGCTGCAAATGACAAAAAGCTGCGCTTCGGTGCTCAAATACATTAAGTATGATTCGCCCCGATGCTCGCTTCATATCATTTTCGCCAGTGCCATAATCAGTTATGCAAGAGATCTTATGTTTATTGTCTCTGAAATGGCATCAGGCAATAGTCATACATGACAGGCTGCCCGTTAAACGGATATTAGAAATGTTTATGGAGCCGCTGTTTCAGGCGGTAATGCTTCCTGTACATCCACGACCGTGACATAATCCAGCGACCCGCTGCTGAGTACAGGCAGTACCTGTATCTTATCGCCATGATGGCTATAGCTGATTTCTCCTACAGGCAGGCCTTTGGGAAGCAGGCCACCATCGCCGGAGGTAATGAGCTTTTCGCCGGGCTCCAGCCGGTGTTCGCTACGAACATACAGTAATTCCGGCAAGGCGGCATTATTGCCGGCCAGAATGCCTCGCTCACGCGTTGTTTCCGTAATCACCGGAACGCGGGAATTGATGTCGGTGACTAGCAGCAGGCGTGAGGTGCTGGCTCCTGCCTCTGCGATGCGGCCTAATAATCCATCCTGATTGATCACGGCCTGGCCTGCGACGACACCGTGATTATGCCCGGCATTAATAATAGCAGAGCGGACGAAGGGGCCGCTGTTCAGGCTGACAACTTCGGCAGAAATAAACCCGTGTGCTTCTTTTGGAACCAGGTGCATTAACTCGCGTAGCGACTGGTTTTCCTGTTCCAGATTGACAGCTACCTGCTGCCATTGTTTAAGGCGGGCATTTTCCGTCTGCAATTGCTGATTTATTTCATAGACACGAGCGATATCGCCAATGGCACTGCCAAAAGCACTGATTGTGTCGATGGGAGAGGCCAGTGTCATGATAATGGGAGTGGCGCCATCCACAATGTTACTGCGCAGCTTTGTAATGGTTGGCGCATTACTATGGCTCAGGCCAAGTAACGCCATGCTGATAATAAACAGGCTGAATACCCCAAAACGATAGAGCACGATTTTGGGCGTTATGGCAACTGAGATGGCGTTGTTGGAACCGGGCTTCACGGGCTGCTTTCGTCTTTTTCCTTAAATGGTCTCATTATTAGGTTAATATTAAAAAATGAAAAAAAGATAAAATACAGGACGGCTTTGCTACTGGCGTAAACGTCTCTAATCCTGCTTAAATAGCACGTGTTTCAAGACTGAGGGGTTCTCCAGAACGCTTCCGGTGCCAAGCGCCACACAGGATAGCGGGTCATCGGCAATGAAGACCGGCAGTCCGGTTGCGCTACGCAATACGAGGTCTAGATTCTTCAGCTGAGCGCCGCCACCTGTCATTACAATGCCTTTATCGACAATATCAGATGACAGTTCCGGCGGAGTGGCTTCCAGCGCCACTTTGACGGCTTCGACAATCTGACTGATCGGTTCATTAAGGCTTTCCGCCACTTGTGATTCGCTGAGCACCAGTTCTTTCGGCACGCCATTCATCAGATCGCGTCCTTTGATTTCCATCAGTTCACCATCCCCTTTTTCAGGTGGGCAGGCAGCCCCGATTTGTTTTTTGATTTTTTCAGCGGTGGTCTCCCCGATGAGCAAATTATGATGACGGCGGATATATGAGATGATGGCGTCGTCCATTTTATCCCCACCCACGCGCACAGAACGAGAATAGACAATACCGCCAAGAGAAAGAACGGCAACTTCCGTTGTGCCGCCACCAATATCAACAATCATGGAGCCGGTCGGTTCGGTCACAGGCAGACCGGCGCCGATAGCTGCCGCCATGGGCTCTTCGATAAGATACACATCACGTGCCCCTGCACTTTCAGCGGCATCCTGGATGGCACGCCGCTCAACCGGAGTAGAGCCGGACGGCACACAGACGATAATCAACGGTCCCGTGAAGCTGCGGCGATTATGCACTCGGTGAATAAAGTGTTTGATCATCTCTTCAGCCAGGCGAAAATCGGCAATCACACCGTCCATTAATGGACGCTTCGCTTCTATTTTCGCTGGCGTTCGTCCCAACATAAGCTTCGCTTCGTTACCAAAAGCGTATGGCGTATTGCGCCCGCCTTCCGTGACCATGGCGACGACGGATGGTTCGTTGAGTACGACTCCGCGACCTTTCACATAAACCAGTGTGTTCGCCGTCCCTAAATCAATTGCCATGTCGGATGACATGATTCCAAGCAGTTTTGCCAGCATGTGCTCCGTGCGCCCCTATTTATACTATGCTCATACCACCGCTATATCCCCAAAAGATGAACAGGGGATTGACGTGCCCGTCACGATGCGGGTAATGCGAATCCGGCAGTATCATGGATACTCCCCGACATCCTATATGCCGCACCACATATGGCACAGCCCTGCGCGGCGAGCAACGGCTATTTGGTTAGGGATGGTTAAGGAATGTCCGGTTGCGCTTCTTATGCTCAGATTCCAGATCGCTGTAGCTCCGAATAGCTGATCTCATCGCCCTTATTTAGCAAGCCCTGATAGTCAAGCAGGTTATTTAGCGCGTTGATATAGGCCAGGGCCGAGGCGACCATCGTATCCGGTTCGGCGGCGTGACCGTTGAACAGCCGGTTGCCGCTGGCGAGGCGCACTGTCACCTCAGCCTGAGCATCGGTGCCCTGGGTGACACTGTGTACCTGATAGAGGTGTAGACGGACATCATGCGGTATTAAGGTGTGAATCGCGTTGAAGATGGCGTCCACCGGGCCATTGCCGCTGGCGGTGGTGGTCTTCTCTTCGCCGTCGATCGTCAGGGTCAGCGTCGCTTCCTGCCCATCGCTGCCGCAGACCAAATGCAAATGCTGAAATTTCACTCGTTCACCGGTGCGTGTCGTGCGCGGGTTCACGAGCGCAATGATATCTTCGTCATAGACCTCTTTTTTGCGGTCGGCGAGCGCTTTGAATTGCTTAAAGGCTTCGTCAAGTGCTTCTTCGCTGAGGTGAATATCCAGCTCTTCTAATTTGCTGCGAAAGGCATGGCGACCCGAATGTTTACCCATCACGAGGTTGGAGGCATTCAGCCCGACCGACTCCGGCGTCATAATTTCATAGGTTTGGGCATTAGCGAGGACGCCATGCTGGTGGATGCCGGATTCATGGGCAAAAGCGTTGGCCCCAACGATGGCTTTGTTGGGCTGAACGGGAAAGCCAGTAACAGTGGAGACTAAACGGGATACACGGCTGATATGCTCTGTCTTGATGGTGTGATTGCATGGCAGCAAATCAGCGCGGGTGCGCATGGACATGACGATTTCTTCTAAGGCAGCATTACCCGCTCGCTCGCCCAGGCCGTTGATGGTGCATTCAATCTGGCGTGCGCCAGCCTTGACAGCGCTTAAACTATTAGCCACGGCGAGGCCTAAATCATTGTGGCAATGGACGGAGATGATGGCCTTGTCGATATTCGGCACGCGGTTCATGACCATGGCGATCAACTCGCCATACTCTTCCGGCAGGCAATAACCGACCGTATCGGGAATGTTGATGGTGGTTGCCCCGGCGTTAATGGCGGTCTCGATGACTTTGCAGAGAAAATCATGCTCGGTGCGCGAGCCATCTTCGCACGACCATTCGACATCATCCGTATGTTGTCGGGCATATGAGACGCTGTCAGTGATGGCCTCCACCACCTGCTCCGGCGGCATTTGGAGCTTGTACTCCATATGGATCGGGCTGGTGGAAATAAAGGTGTGGATGCGCTTGTTCGCGGCGGGCTTCAGGCTTTCCGCCGCGGCATCGATGTCTTTTTTCAAAGCGCGAGCGAGAGAGCATACGGTCGCATTTTTTACTTTTTTTGCAATGCGCTGAATCGCTTTTTTGTCACCTTCTGACGCGATGGCGAAACCTGCTTCAATCACATTCACGCCCATCAGGTCGAGCGCCTCGGCGATCATCAATTTTTCTTCGGCATTCATGGTGGCGCCGGGCGATTGCTCGCCATCGCGCAGGGTGGTGTCAAAAATGGTGATCTGGTTGGTGGTCATGTTCTCATGACAAGCACTAATTCCGTGCTTTGTCCACCAGTTTGCGCTGGCCGATCCACGGCATCATCTCGCGCAGTTTAGCGCCCACCTGTTCAATGGGATGCTCAGCTTCACGGCGACGAATGGCTTTGAAGCGCGGGGCCCCAGCCTGATTTTCCAGCATCCATTCTTTGACGAAACTGCCGCTCTGGATGTCATCCAGCACTTTTTTCATTTCCTGCTTCACATTATCATTCACCACGCGCTTGCCGGACATATAGTCACCAAATTCGGCGGTGTTGGAGATGGAGTAGCGCATGTTGGCCAGCCCACCTTCATACATCAGATCGACAATGAGCTTTACCTCGTGCAGGCACTCGAAATAGGCCATCTCCGGCGGGTAACCGGCTTCGGTCAATGTCTCATAGCCGGCCTTAATGAGTTCGGACAGGCCACCACACAGCACCGCTTGTTCGCCGAACAAATCGGTCTCGCACTCATCACGGAATGAAGTCTCGATGATGCCGGAACGGCCACCACCAACGGCGGAGGCATAAGACATGGCCAGATCTTTAGCGGTGCCGGAGACATCCTGATGGACGGCAAACAGGCACGGTACGCCGCCGCCGCCTTGATATTCGCTGCGCACCAAATGGCCTGGGCCTTTGGGCGCCACCATGAAAATGTCGAGATCATCGCGTGGCTCAATCAGGCCAAAATGAATGGCAAGGCCATGGGCAAAGGCCAGCGCCGCGCCTTTTTTGAGATTCTCTTTCAACTCGTCGCGATAAAGATCGGCCTGCAATTCATCAGGAATCAACACCATGGTGACATCCGCCCATTTGGCGGCCTCGGCCGGGGTGACGACCTCAAATCCGGCCTCTTTGGCCTTGGCGGCGCTGGATGAGCCCTCGCGCAGGGCAACCTTGATGTTGGCTACGCCACTGTCTTTAATATTAGCGGCATGGGCATGGCCCTGGGAGCCATAGCCGATGATGGCGACATTACGTTTGCGAATGAGATCAGGCTTGGTGTCTTTGTCGTAATAAACCTGCATGGCGAGTTCCTGCGCTTATTTTTCAATAGGCTGGGCAGAATAACGCCATTGTTGGCCCGTGCAACGGTTAATGTCGGTTCTTTTTTGATTCAGTAAGCTATAGGTCAGTCATCGTCATTATGTCATGCTGAGTGAGTGTAACGAATGAAGCATCCATTCAGGGTGCTCGGGCTTGTATTATGCGGTGCCATGGATCCTTCGGCTCCACTTCGTGTCGCTCAGGATGACGTGTGAGAAAGACCTCTGTCATTCGCCGACGTGATCGGCGAATCCAGATGGCCACAGAGAGGACACGGCGGGCCTGCTTGCCCGGCTACTAAAAGGGTGCGGGCCTTTTGATAGGTGGATTCCGGATAACCTCATGATTGTTTGATTGCCTCCGGAATTCTATTCACAATTCCATGAGGCGCGGCTCAAGGCTGCTGGCTCGGTTTCCGGAGTGACAATTTAATGAAGGCTCCGCCGCTTCGATCCGGATGGCTACTTGCTCTCATTGTCATATTTCTGTCATATTTCTGTCTTGGACGAGTCATGTTTTATGCCTATACTTGACAGTGACACCTTAGCTTTAGCTTGAGAAGTTCGCTTCCGATAAACAATGATTGATTCCGCTTGCGGTCTCTATCATGGAGCGTGTTCTTTGAAGGCGAAAGGCTGGTGTAATGTACATAGAGCTCAAAAGGAGCACACATCTTATGCAACACCAGATCAAAGAAGTGCACCCGACGGAAGTCGCCCGTGAGATGGGTAAGCGTTGGATGGGCGCGAACGATTACGCGACCCCCGCCAAGGCTTACGAAGCGTACGATAAGGGTATCCGCTATGGCAACCAGTTCTACAGCGTGACCACCCCGCGTCGTGGGCGTGAGGAATGGGATGAGAACCCCAGCCGGTGGTATCTCGATAACTTCACCACCATCTAGGTTTATCGCCTGACGCACCAGAAACATTGCTTCAGCACAAGAGCCTCCCGAATTTTGGGGGGCTTTTGTGTTTTTGGGGCATGGGGTGTTATTTCTGTTCCCCATCACTTACACGTCATGCTGAGTGCGTGTAACGACCAATGCATTCATTTTCAATAATATTCAGAGGCTTATATTATGCTCTGCCATGGATCCTTCGGCTGCGCGGCTGTTGCCGCTTCGCTCAGGATGACGATTCGCCCTCATTGTCATTCCGGAAGCCGAGTTAGTAGGCGAGGCTATCCGGAATCTACGTTACCCTAGGGCGCTGTCATATCAGTAGCCGGGGCAGCAGGCCCGGCGTGCCTCATTGCTGTCGTTTGTCATTATGGCAAGAGAGATACCTGCCTTCGCAGGCATGACAGAAGATGCGCTATGCCCGGCGAGCATCGCGAGAAATGCATCCATCATGCATATGCTCAGGCTCTTGTTGTGCGGGGCTATGGATCCTTCGGCTACGCGGCCTTGCCGCTGCGCTCAGGATGACGTTTCATAAGGAGGCACTTCTTCCGTCATGTTGAGCGCAAAAGCCAGCTCCAACATACTAGCATATTGTCATACCCGCGCAGGCGGGTATCTCTGTTCAATATAGCCTTGAACCTATGGATACAGAGACTCCTGCCTTCGCAGGAGTGACAATAACGTTGGTCTGTAGGTCTTCTTTGTCATTCCGGAAACCGAGTTAGTAAACGAGGCTATCCGGAATCCACCTATCAAAAGGCCCGCACCCTTTTAGTAGTCGGGCAAGCAGGCCTGGCGTGCCACATTGCTGCCCCATGTTGCGGTGCCGCAGTCTGCGCGCCTCTAAGCAACTGCTATGTATTTATAAAATAGCCATTGTCATGAAATCTTCATGCAGTTGATAAGAATTTGCCAAGAACTCCATGATATTCTGAAACTGAACCTTTTTTATATCTGTAAAATAGGCACAAATTGGAGGTGCTACATGACTATTAAGGTTCTCGTGTCCCCTGTGACTGTCGTTGTAAATGCGCTCAAACTTGCTCTGTTGACAAAGGTCGGTTTCTTCTTCCTCGTGGTAAGCTTGCCACTTGGAGGTATTGTCAGCATTGCCGCACCCCTTGAGGTTGGCTCGCTGGTAATTGAGGAAACTGTCATGATGGCAACGCCACTGGCAGTCTATCTAGTTATTCTTTTCAGTGTCAGCATATGGTATACTTATGCTATACTGAAACAAGAATACGATGATATCAAAGAAGCTGAATTGCAAGCCGAACGAGCAAAAAATACGCCAACGCTTCAAGAGCGTCGTCGCATGAAAGATGATGCATGGAATAGCATTGGGGGCAGTTGGAACTAATCTTGATTGCCTGACATCCGGTCAGCCCATGCCAACACCGTTCACGAAAGTGAGCGGTGTTGTGCTTTGTGGGGCTTGTTTTTCAAATTTTATGCTGAGCTGTGGCTTGTACGCGCCATAGGCCCTTCGGCTCCACTTTCTGTCACTCAGGATGAGCTTATTGACCTTAGCGTATCATTCCCTCCCCCCCCCCCCCCCCCCCCCGCAAGCAGGAGGAGGCATGGCTCCTTCGGCTGCGCGGCTGCTGCCGCTGCGCTCAGGATGATGATTCACCCTCATTGTCATTCCGGAAGCCGAGGCAGTAGGCGAGGCTATCCAGAATCTACGTTACTGTCATATCAGTAGCCGGGGCAGCAGGCCCGGCGTGCCACATTTATTGCCGGAGTTTTGTTAAGTGGCGATGGAGATGCCTGCCTGCGCAGGCATGACAAAAATATATGAAAAAACGCCCGGCGTGTCATCACACCGCCCCATATGGATTGCCGGGGCACGCCCGGCAATGACAGAAGGCTTTCTTTATCTGACTGAATGATCCTCATCTTCGCGGAGATGGCGCGTTTTATATTGGTCAGTCGTCTCGGCTTGGCTCGAATGAATCTATGTTACTGGATTCGCCAGTCGAACCGGCGAATGACATGCTTTTTGGGATATTGGTCGATAGCCTATGATGGGAGGGGTAGTCTATGCAGCCTCATCCTCAGCCAGTGCTGTGGCCGAGGCGCCGTCTTCCACCGTGTTGTTGACATATGGATTGGGGGTGCGGGCGGTGGGGTCGACCTCACCCATGGTGTGGATGGTGTCGGTGCCACGCATGATGCCAATGACCCCGGTGCGTACCACTTCGGCCATGCCGAGTGGTTTCATCAAATCAATAAAGGCGCTGATTTTTTTGGCATTGCCGGTCATTTCAAAGACAAAGCTATCGGCCGTGGCATCGACCACACGGGCACGGAAAATATCAGCAATGCGCAGCGCCTCGACGCGGTCATCCCCATCATTGACGACTTTCACCATGGCCAGTTCGCGCTCCACATGTTCCCCGGCGGTGGTGAGGTCCATCACCCTGTGCACTGGTACCAGCCGCTCCAGCAGGGCTTTGATTTGCTGCACGACCATGTCTGAGCCGGAGGTGACAATGGTGATGCGTGAGAGTTTAGACTCGGGATCGATCTCGGAGACGGTCAGGCTCTCAATGTTATATCCCCTGCCTGAAAACAGGCCGATGACGCGTGCCAGCACGCCAAATTCATTGTCCACCAGCACGGAGATGGTGTGGCGGCGATGCAGCTCCGGCGTGAGGTGCAGGCCGGTCATGAGGTGGGCTCGGTGCGTGGTTTGGCCGATGGCTTGCGGCGCTGTTGTTTCGCCACGCTGCGTGCCTGCTGCACCAGCCCCAGTTTTTTGAACAGTGGGGTCAGCGCATGGAGCAGTGCCTCTGGCTGCACATGGTAAAAGCTGACTTCTGCCTCGCCGCGATGGCTGTGCTGCACCTTGCCATTGGCATCCAGGCTGGAATCCAGCGCCATATCAAGTTTTTTCTCGATTTCCTTCACGGTGCCGGAGGTGAGTAGCTCGTCACTGCGCGGCAGGGCATTGTAAAAATTCGATGGAACCACCAGAGTGAAGGCCGGTAGCACGCTGGGGATGATGACCGGAAAATCCTCATGCGCCCCGCGCAGGCACTTATCTAAGAGGCGCAGCGGGTTGACAATGCCACGCTGTGACCAGTGGACGCCTTTATCCTCCGTTTCCATATACAGGGCAAAGCCGGAATTGCGATCCGGCGTCAGTTCCAGCGTAATGGAGCGGAGTTTGGGGAAGGTGCGTGCTGTCATGGCAATGCCTGTTCGTCGTTCAGTTCAAGTTGGCGGCCCGGGCCGAGCACAATATCATTGTGGCTGGCACCGGCGGGAATCATTGGGTAGACATTTTCCTGCTCTTCGACGACCATATCAACCACCACCGGGCCGTCATGGGCCAGCATTTCTTCAATGATGCTGTCCACTTCATCTTTGCGTGTGGCGCGCAGGCCTTTGATGCGGAAGGATTCTGCCAGTTTGACAAAATCCGGCACCGAGTCGAAATAGCTTTGTGAATAGCGCTCGCCGTGGAACATTTCCTGCCACTGGCGTACCATGCCCATATAACCATTATTCAAAATAATCAGCTTCACCGGCTGGCCATATTGGCAAAGTGTCGCCAATTCCTGAATGTTCATCATGATCGATGCATCGCCGCTGATGCACACCACCAGACGTTTAGGATCGGCAATCTGGGTGCCGAGCGCTGCCGGCAAGCCGTAGCCCATGGTGCCGAGGCCGCCGGAGGTCATCCAGCGCCGCGGTTTGAGAAATTCAATAAATTGCGCCGTCCACATCTGGTGTTGGCCAACATCGGTGGTGACGAACGGGTCTTTGTCTATGGTCAGTGCGTTGAGACGTTCCAGCGCATATTGCGGTTTGATGCCGGGGCCGCTTGGGTCATAGGCTAGGCATTTCATATCGCGCCATTTCTCTAAGCGTTTCCACCAGCGATCCAGCGCTTTGGCATCGGGCCGGGTTTTGGTTTTTTTCCAGCCCCTGATCAGCGCATCGATGCATAAGCCGGCATCGCCAATGACGGGGATGTCGGCACGAATGGTTTTGTTGATTGAGGAAGGGTCGATATCAATGTGAATCTTTGTCGAGTTGGGCGAGAAGCCACTGACGGCCCCGACGACCCGGTCATCAAACCGCGCGCCGATATTGATCATCACATCGCATTCATACATGGCGAGGTTCGCTTCCAGCGTACCATGCATGCCCAGCATGCCAAGAAACAGCTTGTCATCCGCCGGGAAAGCCCCAAGCCCCATGAGGGTGCTGGTGATGGGAAAGCCGGTGAGCCGAACCAACTCGCGCAGTTTGTTTGAGGCGCTATCTCCGGCATTGATCACGCCGCCGCCGGTGTAGATGATCGGGCGAGTGGCGGTTGCCATGGCGGCAACAGCGCGGTCAATGGCGGCTCCATCCGGCTCACGACGAATCTGATAGGATGGGCGCTGATAGGTGCTGAAATCCTGATATTCTGCCTTGGCGGCCTGCACATCTTTGGGAATATCCACCACTACCGGACCTGGTCGGCCAGAGCGACAGATATTGGCGGCTTCATGAATAGTGCGGGAGAGATCAGCGGCATCTTTCACCAGGTAATTATGCTTGGTGCAGGGCCGGGTGATGCCGGTGATATCAGCCTCCTGAAAGGCGTCGTTACCAATCATGTAGGACGGTACTTGCCCACTGACGACCAGCACGGGAATCGAGTCCATCAACGCATCGGTGAGGCCAGTAATTGTGTTGGTGGCTCCGGGGCCGGATGTGACCAGCACCGCGCCGATTTTGCCCGTTGAGCGGGCATAGCCTTCGGCGGCGTGGACCGCTCCTTGCTCGTGACGCACCAATATATGCTTGAGGTGGTTTTGGCGAAATAATGCATCATAGAGCGGCAATACGGCCCCGCCAGGATAGCCAAAAATAACTTCAACGCCCTGATCAAGCAAGGCGCGGATGATGATTTCCGCTCCGGTTATCTGATCTTGCTCGGTGTCTGCTGCCACAGGCTGTTCCGCCCTCTCTTTTTGCATTACTGCGATTCATGCTCCACGCATTGCGGCGCAATAACAAGAGGATGGCTTATAGCCCAAAAGCACGACATTGCCAAGGGTGGCTTAGGCATCACATTGTCACGTGATTCACGATGTATTCCACCATCTCCTCTCGCGGCGTATCATCAGGGGTTAGTCTGTCAGCATTTGCCCATTGACCACGCAGCCAGGTATATTGCCGCTTGGCGTAATGACGGGTTTCCTGCTGGGTGTAAGCGACGGCTTCATCCAGCGTCATCAGCCCATCCAAATGCTGGCTGAATGCCCCTACTCCATGGGCACGCATGGCAGGAAGCGATGGATCAAGTGTTTGTTCGCGTAATGCGTTCACTTCCTCTAATGCACCTTCTTCTATCATTTCTGGTACACGGCTGTTGATGCGTGCGTAGAGCCAATCACGGTTGGTCGGCAGTAAGGCAAATGAGTGAAAGGCGGCGGTTGGTAAGGGCGGAGTGGTCTCAGCATGCCAGTCGATCATAGAACGGCCTGTCTGTTCCAGCACTTCCCAGGCGCGAAGGAGGCGGGCCGGGTTTCGATGATCAATCTGCTCAATCAGCTGTGGATCGCGTGCGAGTAGTTGGGCGGCAAACGCATCGGTGCCCAGTTCATCCAGCAATGCCTGCCCTTTGGCGCGAATATCTGCGGCGATGTCCGGTATGGCGGCTATTCCGTGTTGCAGGCATTGCAGATACATGCCGGTGCCACCGACCAGAATCGGTAGTTGATCGTTGGCGAAACACCGGCGTATGATATCGCAGGCAGCGTTGAGCCAGATACCGGCCGAGCAGGCCGTAGCAGCGGGCAAAAAGCCGTAAAGGTGGTGAGGGTGACGCGCTTCTTCTTCCACCGTTGGGCGGGCGGAGAGGATACGCAATTCTCGATAGACCTGTTTGCTATCCGCATTGATGATGGAAGGGCGATAGCTCTTGCCGGTCAGCTCATCGGCTACGTCCAGCGCCAGGGCGCTTTTACCACTGGCGGTGGGCCCGGCAAGCATGAGAATTTTTTGGGACATAGCTGTTGTTAGCAAGGCATTATGTG
The DNA here is from genome assembly GCA_964435165.1 of uncultured Rickettsiales bacterium. Classification (GTDB taxonomy): domain Bacteria; phylum Pseudomonadota; class Alphaproteobacteria; order Rickettsiales; family RI-342; genus CAYSXY01. The sequence continues at coordinate 1,001 of CAYSXY010000028.1, read as the reverse complement.
ATCAATCGTTGCGCTGGCAGGACACTTGCCGATATAAGACAGGCCTTGGCAATCCGGTCAAGCGAGACCGCTTTGAGCGTTGAAAACAGGTGTTTTTTGATGACAGATTATCATGTGTATGTGCTGGCTGGCCCTGAGGCAAAGTTATCGGAAACCTCTTTTGATTCGCTTGATGCATGGCAATGGCTTGAAGAGGGCGCCGCTATGCGCTTTCGCGCTGCTGCTGACATGCCCGCGATATTGCGTCAGACCTACAGTGACCGTTTTACCGGGTGCGATGTGGTGGTGCGGGCAGCCGATGCACCCCAGATCAAGCTGCTGATGTGCGACATGGATTCGACCATGATTGAGCAGGAATGTATTGACGAGATGGCTGATATGCTCGGCATTAAGCCCAAAGTGGCAGAGATTACGGAACACGCGATGCGCGGTGAGCTGGATTTTGAATCCGCATTAGAGGAGCGTGTGGCGTTGCTCAAAGGCTTGCCGGAGTCGGCACTACAGGAGGTGTTCGATAAACGCATTACCTTTTCAGCCGGAGCAAAGGCGTTGGTGCAGGGCATGCGCGCACGGGGTGCACGCTGCGTGTTGGTGTCCGGTGGCTTTACCTATTTCACCTGGCGAGTGTCGGAGGTACTGGGATTCCATGACCATTATGCCAATCACCTGAAGGTAGCGGGTGGCGTGTTGACCGGTGAGGTGGAACGGCCGATTTTAGGTAAAGAAACGAAGCAGGAACAGCTCGAAAATCAATGTGCAGCGCTCGGTATTGCATCTGAACAAGTGCTGGCGATAGGCGATGGGGCGAATGATATTCCGATGTTGCAGGCTGCAGGGCTGGGCGTGGCGTATCGCGCCAAACCGGCCACACGCGCCGTAGCGGCGGCGTCATTGGATCACGCCTCGCTGGATGCGCTACTTCACCTGATGTAGTCTGTGGATACTTCTTAGAGCCTGTTTAAAGTCTTTTAACGATTTTATTGTTTTAAGAGGGCATTTAG
>CAYSXY010000027.1:0-26266 GCA_964435165.1 uncultured Rickettsiales bacterium | reverse complement strand
CGTTAGAGGGGCGCATGATGACTGATAAGTGGGAAGAACAAGGGATAAGATTTACAGAAGTAGTGACGGATGGCACAGGCCGTCAACATATCCGTTTTCCGCGTGACTGGGGTACTAAAGTCATTGATGAGAAATGGCAAGCGGCTGAAGAGGCTCGCTTAGCGTATCGCGCCGATCATCCGCACGCCAGACCAGAAGAAGTGATCGCTCACTTGCGTGAAGAAGGCCACTTTGATGGACAACTCGCAGATCGGCTGCTGGAAGTTGCACAGCACCATGAGCGAGCCGCCATGAATACGCGCATGGACGTTATGGATAATAAAGCGATATAAGCCCCCATAACCTCGTAGCAATTGATTCGTTAGCGATAGACGACAATCGTGCCTGCAGCCATATCATGCAGTGCGCGTTTGCGGCGGTTCCACCCGGCCATCATAAATCCGATCATCACGGTAATGTAAGACAGGATATAGCCGAGATAGCGCCCGGCGGCACGCAGGTACGTAATATCCTGAAAGTCAGAGGTCATCACACGAATGCCAACAGCTTTTTTGCCCGGTGTTCCTTGCATGACTGAGCCGGTAAAGCCAATGTAATATCCGGCTGAGATGAGAAAATACAGCCAGCCATAGAAGGGGTCGGCCGCCGCCTCCGGCCCTGCAGCTTCCATGGCGGCAATACTGGCTTCATTCTCCAGCAGCATCATGGCACCAAGTGTGATGACAAATCCGGCAATGGAAACACTGATACCATCAATGAATGCGGCGGCAAATCGAATCCAAAACCCGGCATATTCCGGCTCTTTACCGTCCACCTTTTCCTGCATACTAATGAGCATTATTTCAACACCTTTCCGTCTTTGTCTGTGAAGTTACCGACCAGAATCATGATCACATCAATCAGCGCCCAAACGCCTAGCGCCCCTAGCGTGACTAATTGCAAAACTCCTGTGCCAATTTTTCCGACATAAAAGCGGTGAATGCCGAGCACTCCGACGAAAAAACACAGGACAAATGCCACCCATCGATTTTTAGGCGATGCCTCTGCCATTGCGTCAGACTCTGGCGGTGTTTCTGTCGTCGGTTGATCCTGTATCGCTTATTCCTCCGTTTTATATAACGCTTTCAGTGCATAAGATGCATTCCATAACAAGCGGTTAATCATGCCATTTGGCGTGGTGCCTTCACCACCATGGTGCCCGCAATCACATCATGCAGGGTGCGCCGCCGTTCATCAAACAAGGCGGGGAGAAACCCCAACCCCAATATCATGTAGGAGACGATGATGACCAGGTAGCGAATGAACAGATCATCGCCATAGGCTTTGCCTCCGCCCAGTTTGATGATTTGAATCTGCAGGAGGTATTTGCCCGGTGTCGCCTGCCAGCCCGTCTCCGGAATCAGGAATAAATACACCCCCATCGCCACTACCAACGCCAACAGCCAATAGACAACGAGAACTGTTTGCCAGGCGCCCTGGCCCAATGTGACCATCCCTAATGCAAAGACGCCAAAATAGGTAAGCGAGATCGCTCCCATCAGTAAGGCCAATCCAGCAATATCAGCCAAATGCGCCATCAACCGCTCACCTATTTCAGCGGGCACAATGGATTCTAATGGTGCATCTACCATGATATTTCCTTTCAACAGAAGTGAGCTGCTTGCCCGAAGCGTTTGCTTTTTGTGACAGGTTTATGGGCAAGAGATTGATAATCAGTTGCCAAGGCCTTACGTGCAAATTCAGATACATGACAAGCATCAAAAAATCAGGCATAACAAAATAACTTACTGCAATAATAAATTCTGACATTACCCTTATGCCCTGTTTTCACCTTGCCTTTCCTGTGGCGGATTTAGAAGCGACCCGGGAGTTCTATGTGAATTATTTTGGCTGCGAGATTGGCCGCGCCTCTGATCATTCCATTGTGTTTAATTTCTTTGGCCATCAGGTGGTGGCGCATCTGGCTCCTGACGAAGCCCCAATCAATCGGGATGGCATCACGCGCAACCAGGTCGACAGCAAGCATGTGCCGGTGCGTCATTTTGGCATGGTGCTGGCGTGGGATGATTGGCAGGCACTTTCCAAGCGATTGCAGGAATATCAGATCGACTTCGTCATTGAGCCTTACATCCGCTATGAAGGTACCAGTGGTGAGCAGGCCACCATGTTTCTGCTCGACCCAAGTGGCAATGCGCTGGAATTTAAAGCCTTCAAGCAGGAAGCCCAGGCATTCCTGCCCTGGGAGCAGCACGAAACCGAGTTGGCCTGATTTGTGGCCCGGCGTAGCGATCATTCGCGTGATGAACTGACTGAGCTGGCGCTTGGCACGGCGGAAGATATTATTGAGCGCGAGGGTGTGGATGCGCTCACGGCACGGCGGCTGGCAAAGGACATCGGCTATGCACCGGGGACGCTCTATAACCTGTTTACCGATCAGACCGAGATGATATTGCATCTCAATCAGCGTACTTTAACGCAGTTGCAGTCAGAGGTGACGGCATTGCTGAAGAGCCAGATGGACAATTCTCTGGCCACACGCTTGAAAGCACTGGCGATGACCTATTATCGCTTCGCCAATGCCCACTCGCAGCGCTGGCATTTGCTTTTTGAGTATCCTCTGCCGCAGGCAGATGCGCTGCCAGAATGGTATCAGGATAGTGTTGGCGCCTTGTTTGACCTGCTTGAACAGCAATTGGATGATCAGGGCGACACATCTGCCGACACCGCCTTGCTTGCCCGCACCTTATGGGCCGGGGTGCATGGCGTCACCATGCTCTCGCATAGTGGCAGGCTGGCGAGTGATGCGGCGACCGACCCGGAGGCGATGATTGCCTTACTGATTGACCAGATGCTTGGAGAGTAAGGCCATGGTGCGCCTTGTTTATGTGATCTCCGTGCTTGTGTTGATGGCCCCGACCATGCTTGCCGCCCATGGTGATCATGGAAGTGACGGGCCCGGCTATGAATGCGTCGTCATGCTGCATGGCATGTTGCGTTCCAGTGAGTCCATGCAAGACATTACAAAGGCGCTTAGAGATAAGGGCTATGTGGTGTCGGTGCATGACTTTGTCACACGCGAGCGCAATATACGCGATATGATCCACGACAGACTGGCAGCAGAGATATACCATTCCTGTGATGGTGCCAGCCACCTTCATTTTGTCGGGCACTCGATTGGCGGCCTGCTGATTCGAGAGTATATCCGCACCGTCAAACCAGATAATGTGACGCATGTGGTAATGCTGGGCACGCCGAACCATGGCAGCGAAATGGCTGATTTTCTGCGTGATGTTCGTTTGTTTCAGTGGCTCTACGGCCCGGCGGGGCAGAATTTAACCACGGACTATGTGTGGGAAGATAGCATTGACTACGAAATCGGTGTGATTGCCGGCAATCGTTCGCTCGATCCCATTTCATCCATTATCATTCCAGGCATTGATGACGGCAAAGTCTCGCTGGAGAGTACGAAGCTGGACCAGATGACCGACCACCTCACCCTGCCCGTGACCCACACCCTGATGCCACATCACCCGGAAGTGGTGCGGCAAACGGTTCACTTTATCGAACATGGGGTGTTTGACCGAGTTGATTAATTGGGAGTGAATTTTGGCCCTTCTGGTGGACGCCAATCTCCTGCAAGTCCTCCAATTCGATCGTCTTCGTCATCATTTCTGTTTTGGGTTTGATCAATCGGAGTACTCTTAAACGCGGCATAGGCTTTGTTCATAGCTGCATCAAGCTGGCGCTGTGAAAAACGATGTCGTTGTCCATCGCCATCAATTAATTCAATTTGAAACCGCGGCATGGAAATCGGATCGCCTTGCACTTCATAGCGCTCACCACCAATGTCTAACTCTGTACCTTCTTCACGCTGTTGTTTTGCTGCATAATATTCACTTAAGCCCGGCACCGTAAAGGTGGCATCAGGAGGCAGATCTACCTCTGTCCATTGACCATCAATCTGGGCATAGCCTTTTTCTACCGGAACTTCTGCGAGATATGTGTCCAGATAGTCCATCATATCGGCCACATCATCCCATGAAATATGCGAATCAAATTCCATGTAAAAACGCGGCATAATCAGATGGTATTCGTTATTCTCAGGATCGGTGTGTATCACATAATGCCCATAATTCGATGCCAGCATTGAATTAGGACTATAGCCTGAAATCTTTTTTATAATCTGATCTGCAGATAGCTGTTTATCATCTGACATAAGCCACTCTATTCTTTATTATTTACAGTATTATATACTGATATTATGGCACTATTATGAATGTGGCTTTTTTTATCTTTCATCTTTATTCTTCAGCATCATCGAGTTGCTTCTTAAGCGTTACATAATCCACCTTGCCGGTGCCGAGCACAGGCAGGGTATCCATTGGGATAATGTCGCGCGGCAAATAGAGTTCGGGCAGACCCTGTTTCTTGAATGAGCGGGCAAGCAGCTCGCGCGTGATCTCGTTTTCTGTTGTCGCAAGCACCAGTTTTTCTCCCTTTTTCTTGTCACTCAGCGCCACCACGGCATGGTCGGCTTCCGGCCATAACTGATTCAGTGCCGCTTCTACAGCGGTTAAGGAGACCATTTCTCCACCTATTTTGGCAAAGCGTTTGGCACGGCCGGCAATGGTAACGAAACCATCTTCGTCGATTGTGACAATATCGCCCGTATCATACCAGCCACCCTCCGGTGGTTGGATGACGCCCGGCCTCTCTGCCTTCACATAGCCAAGCATGATATTATCTCCCCTCACCCACAGGCACCCGCCTTCGTCAATCCCCTCTACAGGCTTTAATTCTGTCTCTATCCCGGGGAGAAAGCGCCCGACTGTGCCTGCTTTGTGCGCCATGGGGCTGTTGGCGGCCAACACGGGGGATGTTTCCGTCGCGCCATAGCCTTCAAAAATACGCAGACCAAACTGCTCTGCCCATTGGCGACGCGTTTCCTCACGCAATTTCTCTGCCCCGGCAAAGACATAGCGCACAGCGTAAAAATCATAGGGATGAGCAAATTTTGCATAGCCGCTCAGAAAGGTATCCGTACCGAACAGCAAGGTGGCATTGGTATGATAGACCAGTTCCGGCACAATGCGGTAATGCAGTGGAGACGGATAGAGAAAGCAGCGCACGCCGTAGAGCAACGGCAGCAAGGTAGCCGCCATCAACCCAAATGAATGAAAAAGCGGCAGGGCATTAAACACCACGTCCTGACCTGAAAAATCAACCCGCGCGGCCAGTTGTGTCCGGTTGGCCTGAAGGTTGCGGTGACTCAGCACCACCCCTTTCGGCAACCCTTCCGAGCCGGAGGTAAAAAGAATCACCGCGGGGCGCGAGGCATCATCCTGCAATCCCATGCGGCGCATGGCCGTCAGCGGCGCAAAACTACCCAGCAGCCCTATGGCTTTATCCAAGAGAGACACCTGATCACGCATCTCATCCAGATACAGCACCTTCACTCCCAATTGCTCGAGTGCTTCGATCTGTGCCTCAAGCTTGGCCTGCGTGACAAATTGGCGCAGCGTGATAACCGTGCGAATCTCCGCGGCTTTGCAACATGCTTCCAACTGTTGCCGACCGGAGGTGTAATTAAGCATCGCCGGCACCCGGCCAATCGCGTGCATGGCAAACAACGCGACCAGCGTTGCCATCACATTTGGCAGCATCAAGCCCACATAATCACCCTGAATTTTCTGCCGAGCCAACAGCCGGGCAAGCACGATAATGCGTGTCAGTAATCCACCATAATGCACTGGTGCACGTTGAATATCCTCGATAATCACATGTTTTCTTCCATGCACATGCATGGCATCGACCAACGAAGAAGCAAGTGTCTGATCGATATTAGCACCACGATAGAGCATTTCGGTCATCACGTGATAGAGTTGTTTGCCCAGACAGCTCCGGCGGGTGCGGCCACGCAATTCGTCGGGCGCGTCAATCGTGCATGGGGGCAAAATGGTGACGGTAATGGTGGGGAACCAGCGCAAACGCACTTTGCCGCGCAGCCGTGAAAAGGGCGTATATTGGGCCCCGTCAATGCGCACCGGCAGTATCGTCGCCCCCGCCTTATCAGCGATCATGGCCGGGCCCTCATAAATTTTCATCAGGCTGCCGGTGACCGTAATCCGCCCTTCCGGAAATATCGCCGCCATCTTGCCTTGTTTTAACTGATCAATCATGCCTTTCGCGGCCATGGGGTTGGTCGGATCCATGGGGAAAGTGGAAATAAGCGCGACTACCGGTTTCATCCACCAGCGCTTGGCGATGGTACTATCCACTGCAAACATTGGCGTACGCGGCATGAAGGCATAGAGTAGTAAGGCATCGAGAAAGGACTGGTGATTGGCCACTACCAGGATGCGTTCATCCGCTTGCCGGACCGTTGCCAAATGTTCTTCACCATGCACGGTCACTTTATACAAGGCACGCAACAGCCAGATAAGAAGCGACTTGAGCATCTAGGCCTCCTGTGTCTCGGGTTGATGATAACGCAGCACCAGACGATGGATGAGCCCTGCCACACCAAGATTCAATAGCCCTAATATGACAAAAACCTCAAGTGAGGTCAGACCGGTGGCCAACAGTAAGACGACCAGCACCCCAGATGCAACCATGAACAATGCGTTGAAAATATTGAGTACGGCAATGACCCGTGCCCGGTGAGCCGCCTCAGAGCGAGACTGCACCAATGCGTTCAGCGGAACGATAAATATGCCGCCGCACAGTGCGATGATGCCAAGTGCCAGCATGATCGCCCAGGCCTTGCCTTGTTGTAGAAAGGCAGCAGCCCCTAATGTTGCGTCGCCCGGAGTCATCTCCGGCAGACTGACGGATACTATCCATAACAGGCCTATACCGGCAGACATGCCCATGGCTGATTTGGCGGCCAGTACCGGGCTGGCTTTGCCCTTTAAGAGCGTGTTGCAGAGCAGAGAACCAATGCCAATTGAGATGGAGAACACAGTGAGCAATAATGTCACCACATGATGATTGCCCTCGGCGGATTGAATGGTAAAGGTCGGTAGCTGCGCCATAAACGCCGCTCCCAGCAGCCAAAACCAGGAAACAGCAAGCATGGGACGCAGTAAGGCCGGACGCTCGAACGCATAGCGCATAATACGCCAGGTCTCGCGAGGGATATGCCAGGATACGGTTGCGTTGGCTTCATAAGGAGGCGCTGCGGGAACGTGCCGACTGAACAGCCAGCCTGACACCGCTACTGCGATGAGTAAGATTCCTGTCCACAAGCCGCCGCCCTCTGCCATCACCAGGAGTCCGCCGGTCATCGTGCCGAGCAATATCGCCAGAAAGGTCGCCCCGCTGATGAGGCCATTGGCGCCGACCAGCTCTTCTTTCTTCAAATGATCCGGCAGAATGCCGTATTTAATCGGGCCAAAAAAGCTCGACTGTACGCCCATCAGAAACAACGCTCCCACCAATAATGCCAGCGACTGCCATAGCAAGCCACCTGCAGCTATCAGCATAATACCGATTTCTGCCAGTTTGATGCGACGAATTAATATGGCCTTATCTTCGCGGTCGGCCAATTGACCGGCCGTGGCGGAAAATAAAAAAAACGGCAGAATAAATAACGCGGTGATCATGGTCACCATCATCGCCGGGTCCATGCCATGCAGATCGAGCACCTGAAAAGCAATGATGATGACCAGCGCATTTTTCAGCACATTGTCATTATATGCCCCGGAAAACTGCGTCAGAAAAAGCGGTAAGAACCGGTGTGTCTGTAATAAGTGACGGATGGATTGATCAGCCATAACTCGCACCATGATTATATGGATGGAGTATAACATACGAATAAGGTAAATAAAACAAAAATGAACATTGTTCATTATTTTCGATGCATTTCCGCTGGCTGTTTAAGCAGGCCGCTGCTAGGGATAGCAAAAAGTTATTTTGCATAAGTGGAGTTAGGTATGACACAAATTGCGGTGATATTGTCAGGATGTGGCTATCTGGATGGAGCAGAGATACGTGAAGCGGTGATCAGCCTGCTGGCACTGGACCGTGCCGGCGCTGAGGTTCAGTGCTTTGCCCCGGATATTGATCAGCATCATGTGGTCAATCACCTGACCGGTGAAGAAGTAAATGAGACGCGAAATGTCCTGGTGGAAGCGGCACGTATCGCGCGCGGCAATATTCAGGATCTATCAACACTGGACGCGTCGCAATTCGATGGGCTGGTGATTCCGGGTGGGTTTGGTGTTGCCAAAAACCTGTCCGACCTTGCTTTCAAAGGGCCAGATGCTACGGTCCTTCCCGCCTTCAAAGAGGCAATCACGGCCTTTGTCCGTGCGGGAAAGCCTGTCGGGGCGATTTGCATCACCCCAGCCGTGCTGGTCGCTGCGATTGGAAAAGAACACCACCCCACCGTGACCATCGGCGAGGATGAAGGCACCGCTCAGGCCATTGAAGCAATGGGCGGCTCACACACACCCTGTGCCTCGCAAAATATGGTGTTTGATGCAAAGAACAATATTGTCAGCTGTTCAGCCTATATGCGCGAAGATGCCATCGCTCCGATTGCGGAAGGGATTGAAAAAACTGTGCAGCAAGTCGTTGAACTCTCCCGCTCTAAAGCTAAAGCGGCATGACTTTCGGTGTAAGAATAAATGATATGATTGCTCCACTCCTGTCTCGCCTGACGCTGTTTTGTCTGATGCTGGCCCCTTTATCCGTCAATGCGTCTGACATAACCGCATCCCACCGTCAGGCGGCGCAGGATTTCCTGGAAGCAAGTGGCGTGCGAACATCCATGCGCGATACGCAGCAGGTCCTTGTGAGTGCCATGATGCAACCCTTACAAAAGCTCCCCTGTATCGATGATCGGGCAGAAGCAGAATTGAAGGATCTGGTGCTCAATTCGGTGAGCTATGACACACTGAAAGATGAATTTGTTGGCATTTATGCGGCGACCTTTACTGAAGCCGAGTTAAAGGAACTCACTGCCTTCAATCGCTCCCCTCTTGGGCAAAAAGCCCTCAGCGAGATGCCCAAACTAATGCAGCAAAGCATTGCCATTGGACAGCAGGCAGCGATAGACAATGAGGCGGCCGTTCGTGTGATTATAAGTAAGTATATTAATGATGATGGAAGCTGCACCCAGCATTAGATAGTGACGTCACTATCTAAGCCTCTTATGTCCTATGATGATATGATGACACGTTTCCCCCTCTGGCAGCAGATTCTGGTGGCACTGGCGCTAGGCATCATCACAGGTGTGCTGGCCGGGCCCGATGCAGCAGCCCTTAAACCCATTGGCGATATTTTCATTCGTCTGATCAGTATGATTGTCATGCCGTTGATTATGGCGGCAATCATCTCCGGCCTGACCACTATGGAAGACCCACGCAGCATGGGCCGAATGGGCGGGCGCGCCGTGAGCCTGTATCTGATCTCCACCACCATTGCCGTGAGCATAGGCCTGGTCGCTGCATTGCTTGTCAGCCCCGGTAGTGGAGCTGTGATTCCTATCGGCAGTGCGTTACCGGCCTCGCCGATACCAGACAATCAGGATTCATTGATGCAGTTGCTGGTCTCGCTGTTTCCTCGCAACCCCTTTGCCAGTATGGCAGAAGGCAATATGCTGCATATTATCTTATTCAGCATACTGGTTGGCATTGCCATTAACCTGGCGGGCGATAAAGCGGCTCCATGCAAAGCGCTGGCGGATAGTCTGCTTGATGTGATGATTGCTCTTACCGGTCTTATCATGCGTGTCGCCCCCATAGGTATTTTTGCGCTCCTCGCCTCTATTACAGGGCAGCAGGGCGTAGAGGCTCTGTTGCCGCTTGTGACGCTGGTCGCGACTCTCTACGGCGTTTTTTTACTGCATATTCTGCTGGTTTATGGCGGATTAATCCGCATGCTCACCCAGCTTCCGCTCGGGCCATTTTTTCGAAAGGTCATTGACGCGCAATTGATGGCATTTTCCACGTCAAGCTCGGCAGCGACCATGCCCGTCACCCTCTCAAGCGTGCGTGACAGACTTGGAGTGTCTCACACCACCTCCGGCTTTGTCGTGCCGCTAGGCGTGACAGTTAATATGGACGGATCGGCGATCAACTTCGTGATTGGCAGCCTGTTTGTGGCGCAGGCGGCTGGCATTGATCTTTCTGTGACACAGTTGGTGATTATTTTCTTTGCATCCATTCTCTCATCGATCGGCACAGCGGGCATACCGGGCGTCGCAGGCACCGGTTTTATCATCATTCTGGGCGCGGCAGGACTGCCGCTGGAAGGCCTTGCCCTGTTGCTGGTGGTGGATCGTATCAGCGATATGATGCGTACCAGCGTTAATGTGACGGGAGATGCAGCCGTCAGCGTCATCGTAGACAGCCAGCTTAACCAGCTTGACAAACAACGCTATCTGGCTTGATTTCTATATCGAACACTAATTAGTCTCATCATGATATGAAGCATGTGACACCACTAGCTAACGCTTTGGTTAGGTTTACATAGTAGCTTTCCCGCGATGGATAATAAGGATTGCCCCATGACATATCGATTTCGCCTGCTTTTTGTTGCCATCTCCACCCTATGTTTCGGCATAGCTGCGGCATTCACACCGATGTCAGCTAAGGCACAAACCCCGGAAGAAGAAGCCCGGCACGGCATGTCATTGACGAAATGCACGCCGAGTCCTGCCATTGGTTCGGCGCGTTTTTATCCGGGTGAGCATCATATTGTGAAAAGCAATAATCTGCGCCGTATCACCGGCGAAGCTGAAATGGCAGAGGGTATTCCACTTGTGGTTACCGGGCAACTTCTGGACAGCGCATGCCGACCAGTGATGGGGGCGCATATCGAATTATGGCAGGCCAATCATTATGGCCGCTATCACAGCGCTAAAAGCGGTGCGACGATCGACCCTTATTTTGCCGGCTCGGGTATGACACGCAGTGATAATCTGGGATATTTTCGCTTTCAAACAATCTTTCCGGGCTATCCACGTGGCGGCAGGCCTTCTTTGCATGTGAAGATACGGCACAAAGACCACCCGACACTCACCACGCAACTGTATTTCTCAGGCGAAGAGGCCAAGCGCGATACGGATAGCTGGCGTCGGCTGGATCGAAGTGGACGTGATGCGGTGACGGCCTGGCTGGAATGGCTGAATCCTGACAAGGAAATTGACGGATATAAGGCCGATTATACCCTCATTCTCAAGCAACCATCTCCCTTCAAACATTATTGAGAGTGGTATGGCCTCTGACTTTCCCAGCCTGATAAGTGCAGATGATGCCCACGCTCAGCACAAACAAGGCGAAATCTTATTTATTGATGCCAGTTGGCATATGCCAAGCAGTGGTCGTAACGGCGTTGGCGAATATATCATTGAGCATCTCCCCGGCGCCGTCTTTATCGACATTGATGCATTGGCCAATCAACGCAGCCCATTGCCGCATATGCTGCCCTCAGCCAAAGCATTTGCTGATGCGTTGGGGGGCCTTGGCATTACGCCAACGACGAAACTTGTCGTCTATGACAGTGTTGGCATTTTCAGTGCGCCGCGCCTGTGGTGGATGTTGAGAGCCTATGGCCATCAAGATGTCGCGGTGCTCGATGGCGGCCTCCCCGCCTGGAAAGCGGCCGGATATGCGCTGGAGAAAGGACGGCCAAAACGCCCAGCCATTGACTACACAACGCCTGGTAGACCAGGCCACCGGGCGACATGCCGCCATGTGCAAACATTGCTTGCTAAACGACCAAACCAAGTCGTAGATGCCCGTTCACCGTCGCGCTTTGCCGGGCAGGAAATGGAGCCTCGCGCCGATCTGCGTTCAGGTCATATGCCGGGCAGTACCAACCTGCATTATCAATTATTGATTATGCAGGATGGGCGGATGAAATCAGTCGATGCGCTGCAACAACTGGTGGAAGACGCAGGCATCAACCTTGAAGAGCCGATTATCACCAGTTGCGGGTCGGGTGTCACCGCCTGCATTGTGGCGCTGGCACTCGATCTGCTCGGCCACAAGCAATGGCAGGTCTATGACGGCTCCTGGGCTGAATGGGGGGAGGTATCGCGCGACACGCCCGTGGTCCATCACCTCTCCTCCATCTGCGGCCTCACCCTGCCACCTTTAGCGACAGGTGATGTCACCTTTACCGTCCTGCGCATGGATGACCCGCCAGCCCACCCCATGCCGACGACTCCTCACCCACAGTTGAGTCTGATCCGCGCCGAACGTCCGGATGTCGGGTTTTATCGTTATCTTTATTATACCATTGGACGGCTCTGGCATTGGACAGATCGTTTGCTTCTGGATGATGCATCACTGAGTGAGATCATCGAAGATGATCGCTGTGCGATCTATGTGCTTTATATCGCAGGCTCTCCTGTAGGTATGGCTGAACTTGACTTTACCGTCATGCCGCACGCCAAATTGAGTTATCTTGGGGTGATGCCCTCGCATATCGGCCAGGGGCTGGGGCATTATCTGCTCAGAGCAGCGCTTGGCATTGCCTGGCAGCGACTGCCGGATCATCTCTGGGTTAGCACCAATACCAACGACCACCCGCGCGCCCTGGCGCTGTATCAAAAAGTTGGTTTCCGCCCGGTTGAGCAGTTTTCCGGCCATGAAGTAATGTTTCTAGAGAATGCAGCATCAGAACAGCAGATAGAAGGCCATTTGCAGAGCACGCCGCACTCTTCTTAATTGCTTCGCAGAAGCGACGCCTAGCGAAGTGAAGCTCCGATAATCAACAAAAAGAAAATGCTTGTATTATTCGCCCTCGTTGATATTGATAATGATTATCATTATTGAATGCATGAGGTTTTATATGACTGCTTCCTCCATTTCTTCTCACAACAACCCCACTCATTATTCATCTGCTCAACAGTCTCAATCCGGAAGTAATCAACCGGGCCGTACCAATGACACGCCCATGCTCTATCTCGAAGAGCCGCTCGGCCTCGAAGATTACCTCAAAGGTCTGATGGGGAATCTCAGCTAATGGTCTTCACACATCGCGACAAAACACCGGCCTTATTTATTGCACGGCAGAGCTTGCCTTCCATGACCAGACCGTCACGCTATTGCCTGTTATTTGTTCAGCTTACTCGCCAATCATCCCCACCATCACATGCGCTGGTCTGGCTTTCAAGCGAGAGACTGGAAAAGCTACGGCATGATGAGGCAGACTGGATTGATGTCGCGCCCCATGCCCGGCTGGTCTGTATGGGTGAAGGGTTATGGCCCCCGGAAGATGTATGTCATCTCCTGCGCCAGCAATATGGGATGGTGTTGAATACTCATGGTGCGTTATCTCGCACCATCCACTAGATTGTCGTGTTACATACCACTTACTTCGTGGCTGTGATAACACCGCAGGCAATACGCCCACCCGCCTCGCCGGATGGGTCAGTGGCGTAGTCATCCGGCCCTGCATGGATAATAAAGGACGACCCGTCCTCATCCAGCAGGTAGCCATCCTCCCCCGCGATCAGCGAGACCTGGCTGTTGAAAATCTGTTGCTTCAACTCGCCAGACTCCGGAAAAAACAAATTGGGCATATCGCCTGCATGGTGGCCATGACCTGATTTTAGACCGTGGGCAAGGCCACGCGGGTTGAAATGACCACCCGCCGAGGCAAAATCCGGGGCATCACACACTCCAACCTCATGAATGTGAAAGGCACGCTCCTGCTTGCCCGGAATCGTCAATTCAAGTGTGATCAGGACGCCGTTGGGCGTTTGTTTAAGCTCAGCATGGCCAAGCGAGCGCCCTTTGCTATCAATGATATCGGCATGGGCCTGTTCAGACGCGTAGACTGGCTGGTATGTTGCCAGTAGTGCAGTTATCGCCATTGTCCAGAATTTCAACATCGTACCCTCTCCCCTTACTTATTGGCCAAACACCCGAGTGAATATCGTATCAACATGCCTGGTATGATAGCTTAAATCAAACAGCGCTTCGAGTTCCTTTTCAGGCAGTGCCTGCAGCACCTCGCTATCCCGCTTCAAGCGAGATAGAAAATCATCGCCCTTACGCTCATGGTGGAAGTCCTCCCACACCTGCATGGCATTGCGTTGAACCAGGCGATAGGCATCTTCTCGGCTGACACCCTTTTGCGTCAGGGTCAACAGCACGCGCTGTGAGAAAATGAGCCCACCCAGCCGATCCATATTCGCCTGCATCCTCTCAGGATAGACGACAAGGTTCTTCACCAAACCGATTAAACGGTGCAGCGCAAAGTCCAGCACTACCGTGGCGTCCGGGCCAATCATCCGTTCGACAGAAGAATGGGAGATGTCGCGCTCATGCCACAAGGCGACATTTTCCAATGCAGGCGTGACATAACCACGCACCAGCCGCGCCAGGCCTGTCAGATTTTCACTAAGCACCGGGTTGCGCTTATGCGGCATGGCAGAACTGCCTTTCTGGCCTTTAGAGAAGAATTCCTCTGCTTCCAGCACTTCGGTACGCTGCAAGTGGCGGACTTCAATCGCGATATTCTCAATCGATGAGGCAATGACACCGAGCGTCGCAAAGAACATCGCATGTCGGTCGCGCGGGATAATCTGAGTGGAGACGGGTTCCGGCGTGAGCCCCATCTTCTTGGCGACATGCTGCTCCACCGCGGGGTCAATATTTGCGAATGTGCCAACAGCACCGGAAATCGCGCAGGTGGCGATTTCGGCGCGCGCCGCAGAAAGGCGCTGGCGACCACGCTGCATTTCGGCATAAAAGCGGGCGAATTTGAGACCCATCGTCACAGGCTCGGCGTGGATGCCATGGCTACGCCCCACTGCGACCATGTCTTTAGTCTCAAAAGCGCGCTCTTTGAGTACCGCCAGCAAGCTGTCTATTCCCTCCAGCAGCAGATCGGCCGCCTGCTTTAATTGTACGGCAAGACAGGTGTCCAATACGTCAGAACTGGTCATGCCCTGATGGACAAAGCGCGCTTCCGGCCCGACATGTTCCGCCAGGTTAGTCAAAAAGGCGATGACATCATGCTTGGTTTCGCGCTCGATCGCATCAATACGCTCCACCTCAAAGGCTCCGCGTTGCCACACGGCTTTGGCTGCATCTTTCGGAATCACCCCCAGCTTAGCCTGGGCATCGCAGGCATGGGCTTCAATTTCAAACCAGATACGGAATTTATTCTCCGGCTCCCAGATGGCGGTCATCTCCGGGCGCGAATAGCGAGGAATCATGGTGTCACCCTATTTTTCTCTGTGCATATGGCGCTGCTTATAGCATCTGCGGTCGGAAATGCCAGCCTTCCACGCATCTGTTCGATAGCGCTACTGTCCATCCACGGCTGGATCGCATGGACGACCCGTCAGAATATATTCCGTTGAACTATTCATAAGCACCATGTTGCGATCCATACTGGTAATTTTCATCGTCGTCATACCACCGCCCGGCGCGATTTGCGAGGTGAAAGCAATTTCCATACGCTGGCCTTCCGGCCCTGTGCAACCCAATAAAATATCGCCTTTTTCCTCACCCACATTGCTCCGCTCAACGGCGCAGTCTTCGGCTAATTGCGAGGTGCCGGATTCAATACCTTCGCGCACCATGGTGATGTAGGCCTGCACCGGCTCGGCGCGCACGCGCTGCATTTCTTCATCGGTCAGACAATTTTTACGATCACGAGTCATCGGCTGGCCGACACCTGATGCTGCTGTGGGATGAATCGTCTGCCGCTGAAAAATCCACTCCCCGGCCTGCGCCGACGTAATGCAAGCAGTCATCAATGGTAGCGCTGACAGTATAATGCGAAACAAAGCATCCCCCTTTATGTCGTGGATTCTCATTATAACGTGCGATAGAGTATTTGTCATGACGCAACACATTGTGCCTTATTGCTCTAAATCTGATGGAACCACTCATCCACGCCGAACACCTTCATTTATCCCGACAGGGCCGTTTGATCCTAGAGGATATCAGCCTGACCCTTAACGCAGGCGACATTGTGACAATCATCGGCCCGAACGGCGCGGGGAAAACCAGCTTGCTACGCGTGTTGCTGGGGTTACTCACACCGGATAGCGGACAGGTGACACATCGCGACGGATTGCGGATCGGTTATGTGCCGCAGCGCTTTCCTGTCGATCCTGCATTACCGATGACTGTACACCGCTTCCTCCGCTTGCCCCTGCATTCATCGCCAGATACCATCCGTCAGGCATTGTCAGAGGTCGAAGCAGCTCATCTGGAGCATCAACCGTTGCAGTCACTCTCAGGAGGTGAATTGCAGCGCGTATTACTGGCACGGGCCGTGTTGCAACAACCTGATGTGCTGGTGCTGGATGAGCCGGATCAGGGCGTCGATATCGACGGACAGGCGAAGCTCTATCAGCATTTGCAACATGTGCGTGATCGGCTGGAGTGCAGTATCTTATTGGTGTCGCACGAATTGCATCTGGTGATGGCGGCCAGTAGTCAGGTCTATTGTATCAATCGCCATATTTGCTGCGCCGGCACGCCTGAAAATATCCAGCAAGACCCGGCCTATATTGCTTTATTTGGCAAACATGCCGCCGAAGCTATCGCCCCTTATACGCACCATCACGACCATCAACATGGCTGGGGCAAGCATGAGTGTGAGCATGATCATGGTTGAATTATTGCTTCCAGCCATCCTCGCAGCTTCCTTGCTCGTTCTCATCGCTGCGCCATTTGGCTGCGTGGTGGTGTGGAATCGCATGGCCTATCTGGGTGATACGCTGGCGCATAGCGCCTTGCTGGGGGTTGCGCTGGGGGCAAGCCTGCAATTGCCGCCGCTGGCGGGGTTGATATTAGTATGTCTGAGCATTGGGCTGCTGTTGGTGGTCTTGCAAAATCAGCGCAACCCGATGCTGCCAACCGACAGCCTGCTTGGGGTACTGGCGCATAGTGCGTTGGCAATTGGGATTGTCGCCATCAGCCTGCTCGCTCCCGGTCAGATACAATTGATGCGCCTGCTATTTGGTGATATTCTTGCCGTTAATTGGCAGGATGTTGGCATGCTGGTGTTGATTGGCCTGCCTGCCCTCGGCATGCTTCTCTCTCGCTGGCAGGCATTGTTGCTCTCAAGCCTGCACCCGGATCTGGCGGCCGCGGAAGGAATACCGGTTGAACGCAGTAAACTTCTTTTCACTCTGATGCTGGCGGTCATTATCGCCCTTTCTATGCAGTTGGTTGGGGCATTGCTGGTCACTGCCTTGCTGATTCTGCCCGCAGCCATTGCGCGCCCATTCAGTCGCTCGCCGGAACAGATGGCTGCACTAGCGGTGCTGGCCGGGTGGATTGGCGTGCTAGGCGGACTCTATGCATCCTGGCATTGGGATGTACCCACCGGCCCTGCCATGGTGACAGCGCTAGCGCTGATGTTTGGGCTGGTGATGCCGCTGGCACAGTTGCGGCGAGCATCGTAAGCTTAAAACTGCACCTTCTCCCGTGCCTTACGCTCGCTGTCGCTTTTGAGCTGGCCGCAGGCGGCGAGAATGTCCTGTCCGCGCGGGGTGCGTACGGGCGAGGAATAGCCGGCATCGTTAACAATCTGAGCGAAGGTGCGGATGCGGTTGTTGCTGGAACATTCATAAGCACTGCCGGGCCATGGGTTGAAGGGAATGAGGTTCACTTTGGCCGGGATATCTTTGATAATCCGCACCAGTTCGCGGGCGTCGGCATCGCTGTCATTGATGCCTTTGAGCATCACATATTCAAAGGTAATGCGACGGGCATTGTTACTGGCGGGATATTCGCGGCAAGCCTGCAGCAATTCGGCAATGGGATATTTCTTATTCAGCGGCACCAATTCATCGCGCAGTTCATCGCGCACAGCGTGGAGTGAAATGGCAAGATTCACGCCTAACTCTTCGCCACATTGGCGAATTTTAGGCACCACGCCGGAGGTAGAGAGGGTAATGCGGCGCTTGGAGAGTGAAATACCCTCCTGATCCATGATGATCGTCAGGGCTTTACGCACATTATCATAGTTGAAGAGCGGCTCGCCCATGCCCATCATGACGATGTTGGACAGCAGCCGATCACTTGACGGCGTCGGCCATTCACCTAAGCTGTCACGCGCAGCCATGAATTGCAGCACAATCTCTTCCGATGTCAGATTACGCACCAGCTTTTGGGTGCCGGTATGGCAGAACGAACAGGTGAGCGTGCAGCCAACCTGCGAGGAGACACAGAGTGAGCCACGATCTTCATCCGGGATGTAGACCATCTCGGCTTTGTTATGATCGTGAAAATCCAGCAGCCATTTTTGGGTGCCGTCGACTGATTTTTGATGGCGGGCGGTTGATGGCCGCTCCAGC
Organism: uncultured Rickettsiales bacterium; assembly: GCA_964435165.1. Classification (GTDB taxonomy): domain Bacteria; phylum Pseudomonadota; class Alphaproteobacteria; order Rickettsiales; family RI-342; genus CAYSXY01. The sequence continues at coordinate 7,983 of CAYSXY010000027.1, read as the reverse complement.
GTAAATTGTTCAGCCAGTTTTTCGCGCAGCGCCCTGGCCAATGTTGTCATGCGAGCAAAATCCGTCTCGCCCTGCCAATAGATCCAATGCCAGAGTTGCTTGGCGCGGAATGCTGGCTCGCCCAATTCTTTGACTGTTTGCGCCAATTCGTCGCGCGAGAGGCCTATCAACGACCGCCTGTCAGAGGACGGTATTACGTCAACCGTTGGCAGGCTTTGGCGCTTCTCTATCTCTGCTGTCATCATCTGCATGTGATTGTCTTTTTCTTGTTCTTGCGACATCATGCAGGCGTTATACAGGATTGTTGCGTTGAATAACAGGGTTTTCCATGGATTCTATTTCCTACCCACATGTGACTGTCAGGCTGGATATCCAGCAGGAGCCACTCGCTGCCGCACTGCGTGAATTGCTACCGCAACTCGGGCCAATACGCGTGATGGACGAGAATGAACATGGAGATGAAGAGCATACATTCATTACGCTTCAGCACAATAGTGACACTCAGCAGCTAGTGATGCTCACGCCAGAGGCAAAGGACACACCTCAACCCTCTCACGCTCTCTCCCTTCCCTGCACGCTTGGCGAGTTAGTGGAACAGTTGCAGCCGTTGATCCTGGCGCATGCCGATGTTGGCCGCATTGCCCTGTCCGAGGACATTGAGCTGGATGTCAGTAGCCGTACCATTGTTGCCGGTGCCGTACATGTTAGCCTCACAGAAAAGGAAATGAACCTGCTGATGCACCTTCATTTCCATCCGGATCAGGCAAGCAAAGAAGAGGTGCTGGCAGCCGTCTGGCGCTATCAACCTACACTGGAGACCGGTACGTTGGAGACGCACTTATATCGCCTACGCAAGAAATTGTCGGAAGCATCTCTTCCGCTACACATAGAATTGTCGCAAGGCTGTGTTTCATTACGGATGGAATAAAAGATGCCGAGTCGAGCCTCTTGCATTTTTACGGCAACCCTTTTACGTTCGTGACAGTTCAGTTGTGTGTTAACCACAAGATATAGGGGTAGGAGTGATGAAACAGGCAGGATTGTGGGCAGTGATGGTGTGTGCAGGCATACTGGCGGTATCCCCTGCGTCAGCCCAAAAGCTAGAACGCGTGTTTCACGATTGGAATGTATTTACGGTCAATCAAGGCGGCAAAAAGGTCTGTTACATTGCCAGCGCTCCGGTGAGTAAAAAAGGGAATTACAATAAGCGCGGCGAGCCATACGCGTTAGTCACGCATCGCAGCGCCTCGGTGGATGAGGTGAGCGTTTCCTCGGGCTATCCCTATAAAACCAAGAGCGATGTCAAAGCACGCATCGATGGCAAGCATAGCTTTAACATGTTCACCAAGGATGAGTTAGCCTGGACCTATACTGAGGCAGATGACAAGAAAATGGTCGCGTCGATGAAAAAAGGCAACAAAATGAGTGTGCGCGGCACCTCAAAAAAGAACACCTACTCGCAGGATACTTACAGCCTCAAAGGATTTACTGCGGCATATAAGCACATGAAAACCTTGTGTAAGTAACAACATGATGCATTCGCCGCTTCTCGGTGGGGATTTAGAGCCGACCACTGTAGACGACAATCAGGACGCGCAAAAAGACGCCTATCATTATGAATATCGATGGGGGGAGCGTCTGCGACTGATGCGTGAGGCGATTGAAGATGGTGAATCAAACCCACTTCGCGTGATGCACCGCATGCAGCAGATGGAACGCCAGCATGGCAAAATGGGCATTTTTACCGGCGGTGAAATACGCTACGTCGAGCCTATGGATGCATCACAGGTTGATTATGCTGCGGCGAAACCCACTGGTAAGGTGTTGGCCAAACTGATCCCTTATGGCGGCAAATATTCGTTGGGTCCGACCTATCAGGGCATTGTTCCCTTTATGCTCGATTTCCTGCTATTTAACGAATGCGATGCGCTGGTGGAGTTTGGTTGCGGCTATGGTAGCAACCTGTTTGATATCTATTATCGAGGTGGACCAGGCAGTATTCATTATATCGGCGCGGAATATACGCAAAGCGGCGTTGAAGCCGGTCGCCAATTATGCGCGCTCGCACCTGATCTCCCCTTCTCTTTTCATTCCTTTGACTTCAATGCCCCTGATTTATCCTTTCTGCCCAAAGTGAAGCGGCTGATCGCCTTTTCCAATCATGCCATTGAGCAGGTGCCTATGATCAAGCCGGATTTTTTCACGGCACTCGCTCGCGCGGCCGACCACGTCACCTGCATTCATGCCGAACCGTTTGGCTTTCAGTATATGGCGGATGGTGGTGAAGCCTCAAAAAAGCAGGAACATTTTTGCAAAACGCATCACTTCAATATGAATCTTGCTCCCACCTTGTCAGCGCTACACCAGAGCAAGCAGATTAATGTGCTTTGTATGATCAAGGATACGTTGGGTGGCGCTATTGAAAACCCAACCTCGCTTGCCATTTGGAATAATGATGTGACGTAAATTCATCCGGCATGACTATCCGTTGCCGGTTTGCCGTTAATCGCCAGCACCTCCACTCCCGTTATTTCCGCCAGTTTCGCAGGTATCTCAATCGGCAGTATATACGCGCCTCCTGCTTTCAGGCGAATCTGTTCCTGCTCTAAACCGAGCTCCAGCATGAGCTGGCCTCGCGCCGCTGCACCCCTGGCTTGTTCACGCTCCTTATCCAGCAGCGTTTTCAGGCCATTCAGGTCAGCGTTGGCCCCTAGCTGCAGCGTCAAGGATGATAACAACCCCAGCTCCGGGCGGACCGCCAGCACCTCTTCCAACACCGTGATGCCTTGTGCAATCAGACGTGGACCCGATTCGTCCAGTTTCCCGTCGGCTTCAATCACCAACATGGTGCCTTCCTCCATCTGCTCCCAGCGTTCATTGAGCAATGCTTCATTAAACACTGAGACTTCGTAGCTGCCGGAGGGATCAGACAGTGACAGGAACGCGAATTTGCCCTTTGGGGAGACTTTCACTTTGCGCCCCAGGACAATACCTGCCGTTTTCACCGGCTCATACTGTGCTTTGAGTCGGCGCGGCAAGCTGTCGCATAAACTAACGCCCAGTTTTTTGAGTATATCGGTGTAACTTTCAAGTGGGTGCGCCGAGAGGTAGAATCCAACAGCACCGAATTCATGCTGGAGCCGCTCACTCACGGGCCAATCATGGCAGTCTGGCAGTGTTAAATGGCGAGATGCAGGCGAGACATCCACCTCCTCGCCAAACAAACTGGCCTGAGACTCATCTTTTGCCTCACTGGTATGGGTGGCATGTTGCACCAGCGTATCAATCGCTTCAAAAATCTGCCGGCGATTGGCATTCAGACTGTCAAAGACCCCGGCTTTAATCAAATACTCCAACTGGCGACGATTGACGACTTTGCCATCCAGCCGTTGGGCGACATCAAAAATATCGGCATAGGGGCCGTTGGCATCGCGCTCGGCTACCAATGCCTCCATGGCATGCAGGCCAACATTTTTCAGCGCTCCCAGCGCATAGCGTATAGCCAGTGGGGAGGTATAGGCCTCTTTCAATTCGTCAGGCATTGCTTCGACGGTGAAATTGGCGCCTGAGCGGTTAATATCAGGCGGCAGCACCGCCACCCCCATGGATTCGGCATCCTGACGAAACAGGTCGAGCTTTTCGGTGTTACCGCAATCCAGGCACATCAGCCCGCAGAAAAACTGCGCCGTGTAATTGGCTTTGAGATAGGCGGTTTGATAGGCAATCAACGCATATGCCGCCGCATGCGATTTATTGAAGCCATAACTGGCAAATTTGGCCATCAAATCGAACACTTCCGTTGCCTTCACCTCGTCAACGCCTTTGGCTTTGGCACCATCGATAAAAATATCGCGCTGTTTATCCATCTCCTCCTGAATTTTCTTTCCCATCGCCCGGCGAAGTATATCGGCCTGGCCAAGGCTGTAGCCACCCATCACCTGCGCGATCTGCATCACCTGCTCCTGGTAGATGATCACGCCGAAGGTTTCTTCCAAAATATCCTGAATCATGGGATGAGGATATTGCGGTTTTTCCTTGCCATGCTTACGGGCAATGTAGGTCGGGATGTTATCCATCGGCCCCGGTCGGTAGAGCGAAACGATAGCGATGATATCTTCAAACGTATCAGGCTTCAGCTTACGCAATGTGTCACGCATGCCTGCCGACTCAAGCTGGAAGACGCCAATTGCATCGCCGCGCCCAAGCAGTTCGAAGGTTGGCTTGTCGTCAAAGGGAAGCATCAATAGTTCAATATCGCGGCCATCGGTCTCAAGTATAAACTGGCAGGCTCTTGCCAGGACGGTCAGGGTTTTGAGGCCAAGAAAGTCAAACTTTACCAACCCGGCCATCTCGGCATATTTCATTGAAAACTGCACCACCGGCATGTCGGAACGCGGGTCACGATAGAGAGGAATCAATGCATGCAATGGCCGATCGCCAATGACCACTCCGGCCGCATGGGTAGAAGAGTGACGGTAGAGCCCTTCCAGCTTTTTGGCGATATCCACCATTTCTGCCACCTGCTCATCTTCGCGAATGGCACGCTGAAGCAATGGTTCGACCTCGATTGCCTCCGGCAGGGTCACCGGATTAGCCGGGTTATTCGGCACCAGTTTACAAATACGATCGACCACCGGATAAGGCAATTGCAGCACACGCCCCACATCGCGCAGCACGGCACGAGCCTGTAATTTTCCGAAGGTGATAATCTGCGCAACCTTATCCTTGCCGTATTTCTGTTGAACATAACGGATGGTCTCATCACGCCGGTCCTGACAGAAATCAACATCAAAATCCGGCATTGAGACGCGTTCCGGGTTGAGAAAACGCTCAAACAACAGACCAAAGCGCAGCGGGTCAAGATCCGTAATTTTCATCGCCCAGGCAACGAGTGAACCGGCACCGGAGCCGCGCCCCGGGCCAACGGGAATTTCATGCTGTTTCGACCAGCTAATAAAGTCCGAGACGATCAGGAAATAGCCGGGAAAGCCCATTTGCTGGATGATTGACAATTCAAATTCCAACCGTTCCCAGTATGGCGCCGCCTTTTCCTTACGCGCCGCGTCACCCTCTCCGTCTTCAAAAACAAAATGCTCAAGCCGCCATTGCAGCCCTTCACGTGCAATGCGCTCAAATTCTTCGCCTTCCTTCGCATCGCGATTTTCGACAAAGGACGGTAAAATCGGGTCACGTGGCGGCGAGGCAAAGGCACAGCGCCGGGCGATTTGCACTGTATTGTCCAACGCCTCTGGCAGATCGGCGAACACGGCGCACATCTCCTCCACCGAGCGCAAATGGTGCTTGGGTGTCAGATGGCGGCGTTTTTCTTCCAGCACGTAGGTGCTGTCGGCGATGCATAGCAATGCATCGTGGGCGGCATACATCTCCTCATTTGGAAAATAGACATCATTGGTGGCCACCAATGGCAGGCGGTGCTCGCCAGCCAGTGCTACCAGTTGCGGTTCAATAGCGCGCTCAATTTCCAGCCCATGGCGATGCAATTCAATATAGAGCCGATCCGGGAAAAGCTGCATCAATTGCCGTGTGGCGGCATGGGCTTTGTCTTTTCGGCCTTCCGCAAACAGGCGGCCAATGGTGCCTGCCGGGCCAGCCGTCAGTGCGATCAGGCCATCAGTGCGCCCTTCCAGCCGGTCATAGGTCAGGAGTGGCCCCGGCTCCTCCACCGGAGAGAGAAAGGATTCACTCACCAGGTCGAGTAAATGGTAATAGCCTTGCTCATTCTGGGCATAGAGCACCAATTTGTCCGGCGTGGGTTGGTGTGAAGCCGAGCCACGCAGGCTGGCCGGTGGATAGAGAGGCTGCATATCCAGCGCACAGCCTAAAATCGGTTGCACCCCGGCTTTGAGCGCCATCTGGGAGAATTCCAACGCCCCAAACAGATTGTTGCTATCGGTAATGGCAATCGCGGGCATGCGTTCAGTTTCGCAAAAGTTGATCAATTGCGGCAGGCGCACCGCGCCTTCCGACAGTGAATAGGCGCTATGCACGCGCAGATGAATAAAGCGGGGCGATGCCATGCGAACGGGCAGACCAGTTAGTTAGACGTTGGTATGTTAAGGGTTACGAAACCAGCAATGCGGTAAACTATAGGCGGTATCACAGGGTCAGCGCAACGGCAAAGGACAGCATATGAGTGACGCAACCGTCAAGGGCGGCAGCACCAAAGGCTTTATGGGCAAATATGTCTATACGGCATTTTGGGGAGCGTTGGTCGCCAGTTTCTTTTTTGTCTTTGTGCCGTATTCCATAGAGTTGCTGGCAACCAAAAATATTAGCGTCATGACAGCCGGCGAACGCAGTTTCTTTTATGTGTTCGATTACTATGCAGATGGCATCAAAGATAGAGATTTTGGGGTGCTGGTCTGGGCCTTTATCGGGGCGCTCGGCGGGATGTTGTTTGGCAAGCTGTTCTACAGCTTGTAGAGAGTGCCGTCACAAGATGTATAATGGCCTGCAAATCGCTATTTTCTGCGCTTAGATTCGGCTCGTTTTAACTCGGCTCACCCTTCGGGAGCTTTGCTTCCAATGGCCTTTCGGCTCATTGTCGGCTTTCATGTATCCATATGACACTCTCAAGGAGGAGTGTCATATTTTTCAAAGACGTCGCATCCCTCTTTGAGGATGCGACGAGATACACTGGAACTTCCGGTTCTCGAAAATAACGATTTTCGTCACATTCTCCGACTTGTGACGACACTCTCTGGGATTATTTCATCAACTGACCCGTGCCGTTGTCGTCACAACTTGTCTGTCTTCTTCTGCACCCTGTAATTCGCCAAGATTTGCTGTCGCCGGAAGATTTTCAGGAAAGCGCGCCGCCAACTCATGCCCATAAATGTCAGCATATTTAGTCTGGCACGCTTCTTTTATCATTTCCAGGCATTCATATTCATCAACACCAATTGCCCGTTTAAGGCTTTCCACCGCTTTTTTTAATGTATGTGGCGCACGCGGCAATGCAGTTTCAGAGTCAGGGAAATGCGCCTTGCTTTGGCTGATAATCTCCAACGTGTCCTGTGAATAACCTGTGGTCGTTCCCGTATAGAGACGATAGAGAATCTCAACCACGTGCGGATCTTCAAACTCCGTCCCGATGATGCTGTTCACCTGCACTTTTAGTTTATCAAACATGTCCGGTTCTGGGGGTTCATAAGGTTCATAGAAGATAGGTTTATCATCGCCTAATGTGTCTTGCACTTCAACCAATTCCGGTTCCTGCGCGAGTACATCTGTTTCTGTGATCACTGCATCACCTGCTTGCACGTCTATGCCATCCACTAATGGCTCTGGCTCATCTTCCCGTACGACTTCACTTTCAGGCATCTCTTCATCTGGTGCGTCATCCACTGTATGGTCTTCAGCTGAGGCCAATGGTTCTTGTCCACCTAACGCGGCACGTGCCTGTGGGTCGGTAGATAATTCTACAGCGTCTAAGGCATCCATCCCTTCCATTGCATCAACTTCTGGAAGCACGTCTTCTTCTGGTGCATCGTCCGTTTCGCCTTGTGGCTCTACTAGGTCAAGCTCATCAACGTCTGCTGTCATTTCTGTAACAACTGGCCCAACATCATCCTCAATCACAGGCTCTTCATCCGCAAAGCGTGGGTCTTCATCCGGAATGTCATCAATAGTAGTCTCGTCCGATTCAGCGGGCACTGCATTTTCGTCTTCTGTGTGCATCTCTTCGTCTTCGGGTGCAGCATCTACCTCAACCAATGCTGCTTCGGTACCTTGAGCATCCATTGCCGCTAACTCGGCCTGCTCTGCTGCCAGACGGGTCGTTTCTTCCTGCCATTGGCGGAAGGTTTCCTGATGTTGCACCACTTCTGTGTAAAGTGCTTCCCACAGCACTGGCTGAACAAACCAACACTCGATATTTTCACCGGCATCGTTTTGCACGGTGTATTTAAATAATAATTGATTGTCTTCTCCCAAGACTTCATTCAACCGATGCTGCATCTC
>CAYSXY010000026.1:0-27464 GCA_964435165.1 uncultured Rickettsiales bacterium | reverse complement strand
CACTCTCGGCATCATACATTTGTGGATAACTAGGTTAATTAAGGGATAGATTCATCTTCGGGCTGATGCATCTGCCATTCGCAGCGGACGTTATTCGCTTTGGCGCAGTGCTAGCGTTCATGCATGTGTTGATTCCACTGTGGGTCAATGCTGCATTCGTGTTCGCCCGTATGCGCCGAGTGTGGAAGGAATACAGCTTATAAGAAGTCTGGCGGGCGGTGTGTAATGCACCGCCTTAGCCGCTTTCTCTGTTCACTTTTCTTGGCTATTACGATTATTTTTGACATAAGAACTGAGGCAATTTTTGTTGATTTAATATTATGCTTCAGTTCGACACTTCACTCATGCCCAACTGGCAGGCAGATAGCCTGCCGCATTTGTGGATGCCCTATGCTCAAATGCAGACCACTCCACAGCCGCTGGCCGTGGTGGGGGCGGAAGGCTGCACCCTGCATTTGGAAGATGGACGAGAGTTGATTGATGGTATTTCCAGCTGGTGGAGTGTCTGCCATGGCTATCAACACCCCAGGTTAATAAAAGCGATTCAGGAGCAGGCGGAGCAGTTGGCGCATGTGATGTTTGCCGGGGTAAACCATCAGTCTGCAGCTGAATTGATGACGCGTCTGGCCAAGATTAGCCCGGAAGGGTTGCAGCGGGTGTTCTTCTCGGATTCCGGCTCCACGGCGGTGGAAGTGTCGTTGAAAATGGCAGCGCAATATTGGCGTAACCAGGGTAATACCCGCAAAAGCAAATTCATCAGTTTTCATAACGGCTATCATGGTGACACGATGGGGGCGATGTCCTTGTGTGACCCCAACCGGGGGATGCATAGCGTGTTTAATGGCTATATGCCCCGGCAATTCTGCCTGCCAATTCCACAAGATGAGCTGGCTTTCAAGGAATTTGAAGATACGTTAGATGGCATTAACAGCCAGGTCGCCGGCTTGATTATTGAGCCCTTGCTGCAAGGTGCAGGCGGCATGAAATTCCACAGTGCTGACGTATTGGCGGAGATTTATCGCATCACCAAGCAATATGACATTTTCTTCATCGCCGATGAATGTGCCACGGGTTTTGGCCGCACAGGGTATTTATTTGCCTGTGAAGAGGCCGGTATCAGCCCGGATATGATGACGGTGAGCAAAGCGCTGACCGGCGGTATGATGACCCTCGCCGCCACGCTGACAAGTGAAGCCATATTTGAGGGCTTTTTGGATGATGATCTCTACAAAGCCTTCATGCATGGGCCGACATTCATGGCCAACCCAATCGCCTGCGCTGCAGCCAATGCCAGTCTGCAACTGTTTGATGATGAGCCGCGCTTGCAGCAGGTGGCTGACATTGAGGCATTTATGCAGGATGCGTTGTCTCCCTGTCGTTATTTGCCCGGTGTGGTGGATGTGCGGGTGAAAGGGGCTGTGGGTGTGGTGCAGTTTGACCCAGCCGTTCATGACATCTGGCAGATGCGCCAAGGGGCACTTGAATTGGGTGTATGGTTGCGCCCGTTTGGGGATGCGCTCTACCTTATGCCGCCATTTGTCATCACTACTGATGAGCTTGGTCAACTATGCAGAGCCGTGCATGCGTTATTGCAACGCTAAAAGCTTGACAAGATCACGGCTATTACGTAAGCAATGCAGCCTCACTGCGCATGTGACACTAGTTAAGGAATTCCGGCCATGGCCAAGAAAAACACCATCAACATCAAACTCGTCAGCACGGCTGGTACGGGCTATTACTATACCAAGAAGAAAAATCCGCGCAAATTGACGGAAAAACTTACCTTCCGCAAATATGACCCGCGTATTCGCAAGCATGTGGAATTTAAAGAAGAAAAGCTAAAGTCATAAGTTAGCCGTTGGCGCCAACATTATGATATAAATGTTTTTATCGAACTACCGGTTCTTAATTGGTTAGTTTCTTTTCCATGTAATAAACATCCGGCTGAGGATTAACGTTATAAGGGTCTATTTCATAGAACCCATAGGTAGCATAAAGCTTGCGTGCTGCCGATAAGCGCTGCAAAGAGTCCAGCCGAACATAGTTGTAGCCAATTTCTCTGGCGGCCTCTATCACGCATTCCATCAATTGGCGCCCAATGCCCTGGCCTTTGGCCTCTGGCGCTACATACAGGCGTTTGATCTCTGCGACTCCTGATTCTTTCATGGCATACAGGGCCACGCAGCCAACGGGTTTTTGATTGTCCGTTGCCAATAACAGTCGTCCAGTGGGCGGGGCATAACGCCCTGGAAGTGACGCAAGCTCCGTTTCAAAATCCTGAAAAGTCAGATCAATGCCAAGCTCTGTGTTGTAGTCTCGAAAGAGCTGGCGAATGGCCTGTAGTTCAGTATCTGAGCTGGCTTGAGTTATCTGCAGTATTTGCATTTACTGGTTTTCAAACATGACCTGCAGGTCATGTCAGCCTTGAGCTGCGTCCCATGTGCGAGTCAGCAGGAGAGCACGGGGACAAAATGATCACATATTATTGACGGTACCTGCTGGCAGGCGAACTTCCAGCCCATCCAACTCGTCACTCATGATGATCTGGCAGCCAAGGCGTGATGTCTCTTCCAGGCCAAAGGCAAGATCCAGCATATCTTCTTCTGCCTCGCTTGCTTCATCCAGCTTTTCAAACCAGGCAGGATCTACAATCACATGGCAGGTGGAACAGGCAAGCGAGCCTTCACACGCCCCTTCGATCGGTACATTGTGCTTATGCGCAATTTCGAGTACGGAGAGTCCATTCGGCGCGTCTACTTCCGTTTTACTGCCATCGGTCGAGATGAAAGTCATGGTGGGCATAATGTGTCCTAATCCAGTTGGCGTAATCTCTGCACCGTGTGTTGCAACAAATCGACGGCCTCGTCAATCTCTTCTTGCGTGGTAAAGCGGCCAATACCAAAACGAATGGCTCCATGCGCGGTATCTTCCGGCAAGCCAATGGCACGCAACACATAAGACGGCTCTGCCGAACCAGAGGCGCAGGCGCTGCCGGAGCTAACGGCTAGCTTTTTGAGTGCCATAATGAGTGATTCATTCTTCAGCCCGGCAAAGCTGAGATTAATGTTGCCGACAAAGCGTTGCTCATGGTCGCCATTGAGTGTCACCCCCTCCATTTTATCGACAGTTGCGCTCACGAATTGCTGATAAAAATGCTCCAGCCGTTTGGTCTCTGCGTCCATTCCCGCTGCGGCGATGCTTGCCGCTTTGCCAAGGCCAATGATGAGTGGTGCGGGCAATGTACCGCTGCGGTAACCTCGCTCCTGCCCTCCGCCATGAATTTGTGGCTCAATATGCACTTTTGGGCGGCGGCGAATATAGAGTGCGCCAATGCCCGGTGGGCCGTAAGATTTGTGGCTGGAAAGGCTGAGGAGGTCTACTTGTAGGGCATTGACATCTATTGGCAGTTTGCCAAAGGCCTGTGCAGCGTCGCAATGAAACAACGCGCCGCGCTCATTGGCTATAGCGGCCATTTCCTGAATAGGCTGAATGACGCCAATTTCATTATTCACCAGCATGGCCGAGACCAGCAATGTGTGGTCGTCCACTGCTCCGCGATAGCGGTCAAGGTCAACAATACCATTAGGCTGAACCGGCAGTTCTGTCAGGCGATAGCCATGGCGCTCAGCGGCCACACGGCAGGCCTCACGCACACATTTATGCTCCGTGCTAAGGGTGATGATGTGGTTGCGCTCACTTTGCTGATACGCCTCCGCCACGCCTTTGATCGCCAGATTGTTGGCTTCTGTCGCACCAGAGGTGAAGATGATTTCTTTTGGCTTAGCGCCCAGGACATCCGCGACCTGCTGGCGCGCTTGATTGACGGCTTCTTCCGCCCGCCAGCCATAGGCATGGTAGGCCGCATGCGGGTTGCCGAAGGACTCATGAAACCAGGGCAGCATCACCTCCACCACCCGCGGGTCGCACGGCGTGGTGGCCTGATAATCCATATAGATGGGGTAGCGCTTCTGCGCTTTTTGATCCGCCATATCTAAGGGATGAGTCATTGTAGCCATTGAGATATCTATGTAAGGCCAGAGCCTGTCATCTGCAAGTGAAGGGTGCAGCTTTATTGCCTTTTTCGTAAGTAAAGCGTCTTCCAACTCTCAAGCATCATTTTAAAATCTTCTTCTTTGCTATTCCAGCCGCCGCTGATGCGTAGCGCCGTGTTGGTCATAGTTGCCGACAATCCCATGGCCATCAACACATGCGATGACTCGACCTTGCCAGAGGTGCAGGCGGAACCGGAACTGACAGCAATGCCCGCCAAATCGCAATGCATGAGTTGGGTGGCGTTCTCTACCCCCGGCATAGTTAGGCAACTGGTTTGTGGTAATCGCGGCATCTGTTGACCGATAACGAGACTTTCAGGGCAAAGCTGTTGTATTTCTCTCTCCGTGGCATCGCGCCAGTTTGAAACGCGTTGCAAATGGCTGAAAATATCCGACAGTACTGCCATGAGTGCGCCAAACCCGGCAATGGCCGGTACATTCTCCGTGCCGCCTCGCACATTACGTTCCTGCCCACCGCCAATATGCAGCGGGGTGATGGGAAAGCAGCCATTGCTCACCAAGGCCGCCACGCCTATTGGCCCGCCACATTTATGGGCTGAAATAGTGAGCATATCCACACCAAGCTCTGGCACGGATACAGGAATTTTGCCGAAGGCTTGCGCAGCATCGCTATGCAACATTGCCCCGTGCTTATGAGCGATATCTGCCACCTCTGCAACTGGCTGTATGATACCCGTTTCATTATTTGCCAGCATAATGGAGACGAGTGGCGCGCGTGACGGATGTTCTTCCAATGTTCGTTCAAGCGCATTCAGGTCAATAATGCCTTCACTTGTCACCGGAATTACATGGTATGGAATGCCGCATTGTTTGGCACATTCCAGTACCGCGGCATGCTCAATGGCGGAGACAAACAATTGATCAGCCCCGGTGCAGCGCAGGGCCTGATTATTTGCCTCGGTCCCTGAGGATGTAAAAAGGATGCCTGTCGGATCCACCTGTAGGTTCTCTGCAATGGCGCGGCGGCTTTTTTCTACTGTCGCTCGTGCCTGTTGCCCTAGCCGGTGAATGGAAGAGGGATTGTGAGGTGTGCCCAGCCATTTTTGCATGGCCTCCAGTGCGGCCGGGTGAAGTGGCGCTGTGGCATTATAGTCTAAATAGACCGGGTTCATAGGCGTTGTTCGGCCATTTTTTGATTCGCTGTCTGGACCGCCAAATCAACCACGGCGAATTCAGCCTGACGCCCACCTTTGTCAAACGGCTCATCTGGAATCAGCCCGAGAATTTTATCACATATCTGTTGGAGATTATCCTCGGCTGTGATGCCGGTTTTTTCGTGAATCGCTTTGAGGATGGCATCGGTGCTGTTCGGATTGCCATACATATCGGTCACTTCAGCGGCGTTCGGGCTGCGGCGAATATACCGTGCCGGTTCAATGGCGTTCAGTCGTGCCAAAAATTCCTCGCATCGTTGCTCATCGCCTAAAATGGAGGCAAGCAGACGCACCACTTGCGGGTGAACAATAGGCGGATCAAGCTGAGAAAGACGCGTAAGGTCGGCCAAAGCTTCTTCGAGCGAGTTTTGCTGCGAACGTGCTTCGATATAATGCTTGCGACCGGTCATTGATTCCAGCACATCGGCGACCCGGCCAAAATGGCTGACCAACATGCGCTGACGATCCGGCACGGCCTCAAATGCGTCGCGTTTTGCATGGTGGTCAGCGATCATCATAGCAATTTCCTGCATGCCGGGTAGCGCGTAGATGATATAGCTCATCATCGGGTGGATGTGATTGCGCAGTTCAGCACCGCTATTTTGTTCGAACATGGAATATGGTGTGATTTCAGAGGCCGGGCTATATCCCTTGCCAATATCATGCGCGAGATGTCCTGCATGAATCAATCGGCGCATCTCATCCGAAATACTCAAATGCTCAAAGGTCAGTGAGGTGTCGCGATCCGCATATTCCAGTAACAGATCAAGAATCGCTGCTTCTCTACGCATATGTTGTGAAAGTTCTGAATCCCATCCGATATAATCATGCATGGCGTGAGCCATATGTGTGAGAAACTCAGTATACCACGCATCACTTCGCCAGCGTGCATCTAGCGCCTGACCATAATATCTGGGTGACAAAAACACGCCGAACTCCCGTGCGACCATGGTCGCCATCCGTATACTGGGTTCCTGGTAGGTGATGTCATCCACCCAGGTTCCGTCTGGCATGACGTGTCCGGCGCGCTCGTGTGGAAAGCGTATTTTCTCGGCAATCACATATCCTTTAGGTTCGGCATTGGCGTCAATGACGTCACCATCATAGATTGGCAAGACATAGAGCATACCGTTTTGACGCTCATGCGCGCCAACCGTAGATTTGGAAAGGGTTGGCCATAGCAGCGTTTCCTCCGCATCGCCATTGGTTGACAGGACGAGTGTGTCGCTGACTCTCACTGCCGAAGCATCCAGGTAACTCACGCGGTCTGCCCTCAGGCATGTGCCAATACTTGCCAGCACATGGCGTGCTTCAGACCAGTCGGCCACATCATTCAGTGTGGCATCCTTATGATATAAAGCATTCATTTTTTATCACTCTTAGTCTGCTTTTTTGATTTTTGCCCACTTCGCTTGACGGGCTGTTCCCAGCTTTCTGCCGTCTCAAGGCACATATCATCGCCTTCCAGCTGATGTAAGCGCGCCTCCAGTCGTTCAATCGTCGCGCGCATATCATCAAAGCGAGCGCCGAGTGGATCACGCGTATGTTCGTCTAATACGGCATAAGCACGAAAACCGTGTTCATCTGAGGTTTTGGTCTGCTTTTGTTTCACGGCACGTGCGGGAATTCCCACCATCGTCGCGTTAGGTTCCACATCATGCACAACAACGGCATTGGAGCCGATGCGGGCATAATCTCCCACTTCAATCGGGCCAAGCAGTTGAGCCCCTGAGCCGATAATGACGCCATCACCGATTTGCGGGTGGCGGATATCGCCTTTGTCCGATGAGCCAGGAGAGACACCGCCCAGCGTTACCCCATGATATATGGTGACGTCATGGCCAATATAGGATGTTTCGCCAATGACTACCCCCATACCGTGATCAATGAACAGGCGCTCACCAACCCTCGCGCCGGGATGAATTTCAATACCGGTAAACCAGCGTGCCACCTGGGAAATCAGCCGGGCCATCAGCTTCCAGTCTGCCCGCCAGAGCCGGTGGGCGATACGGTAGGCCAGCACTGCATGCAGTCCCGGGTAGCATAATATAATCTCCAGCCGGGATCGCGCCGCCGGATCACGGTCAAAAAATGAATCAATTTCAGCAGATAAACGCTTCCACCATCCTTTGATCATTGCAATCCTGCGCCCCTTGCGTTAGATAAGCCCGTTCTGTTCTGTGTCACGAGTCATATGCTATTAGTATTCATGTGTGATTTACAGATCAGGTGTTTGTAACAAGGCAGGCGTCAGAATGCATCTGAATTCTTATCTGCTTTATAAATTAGATTAATAATATCAGTTATCTTGCTGAAATATATATTTTATGAGGGTCTAAATGGCTGAAGTCATTATTCCTGGGTCTGAAGGCCGGATTGAAGGGCGTTATCATCATAGTGAACGGAAAGATGCGCCTATTGCCATTGTGCTGCATCCGCACCCGCTATATGGCGGCACAATGAACAACAAAGTGGTCTATAATCTTTATCATGCATTTGTGCGTGCCGGTTTTTCAACACTCCGCTTTAATTTTCGTGGTGTGGGGCGCTCTCAAGGGAAATTTGATGATGGTATCGGTGAGATGACCGATGCGGCGACGGCGTTGGATTGGGTGCAGTTGCAAAACCCGGATGCTTCCGCCTGCTGGATTGGCGGATTCTCTTTCGGCGCCTGGATCAGTATGCAGTTGCTGATGCGCCGTCCCGAACTGGAGGGATTTCTGAGTATTTCTCCGCCAGCAAATATGTATGATTTCTCCTTCTTAGCGCCGTGTCCTTCTTCGGGGTTGATTGTGCAGGGTGATAGCGATGATGTGGTCGATGAGGAGGCTGTCTCCAAACTGGCAGCTAAACTGGCCACACAAAAAGGCGGGCGTATCGAATATGAGATTGTCCAAGGGGCAGACCATTATTTTCGTCAGCATATGGACGAATTAAATGGCGTGCTGGATCAATATCTCGCCAGCCGTAGTGAGGAGTTCAGCGGCCGTCGACGTTCGCAGCCCGATAAAAAGCGCCGCCAGTTACCGCGCGGCTGACTCCGGTCGTGCCGGGCCAGCTTAGCGGCAGTCCACGTTGCGAGCGCACTGCGAGGTAAGCAAATGCCTGTGCTTCCAGTGCATCGCCATCCCATCCTGCTTGTTCTGCCGTCATGACAGTATTTGAATGAGCGTTGAGACGCGTCATGATGGCATTGTTCAGACGGCCTCCACCTGTGATGACCCAACTGGCTGGTAACTCCGGTAGAAACTGAGCACTATTCATAATGCCGCGTACCGTAAATTCGCTCAGCGTTGCCGCCCCATCCTGTAGTGAGAGCCCTTCCACCGCTTTTAATGAAAAACTATGGCGATCCAATGATTTCGGCGGAGGCTGCGTGAAGTATGAATGTTCCAATAATGACGCTAATGCGCCTTCATTACAGACCCCTTCCAGCGCAAAACGTCCATTCTCATCGAATGTTAAGCCGCTATTGGCCTCTACCCACTGGTTCAATAATGCATTGCCCGTACCGGTATCAAAGGCCAGCATATCTTCCGGGTTGCGCGTGGGGATATAGGTAATATTCGAAATGCCCCCAACATTCACGACGGCGACCGGATGCGGCAAATCCTGCGTCAGAGCCAGATGATAGACAGGTGCTAAGGGGGCCCCCTGCCCGCCGGCCGCCACATCATGCCGCCTAAAGTCACACATGACGGGAATATCGGTCATCGTTGCCAACAATGCACCGTTACCTAACTGATGGGTTAACCCTTCGTCTGGGCGATGACTGACCGTTTGGCCATGAAAGCCTATCAGCGATATCTCTGAAGCAGACAGATCGTGCGCGCGCATAAAATGTGTCACCGCTTCAGCGTGATGACGTGTCAGCGCATCTTCAACCAGGCATAGATCACCTTTGCCCTGCGTCGCGTCGGCAAGCTGCGCTTGCATGGTGGCGTCATACGGATAGGTTCTGGCAGGGCCGCACGTGACATGCATGTCGCCATCCGTCTGGATGAGAGCAACATCAATACCGTCAAGTGATGTGCCGCTCATCAATCCCAGGGCCGATATAACCGTCATGCTTTCCTCCTTCGTCACCTTGCGCTGTGATTGTGTTTCATAAGAGAGCGCATGTGACCAGATTTTTCTTGAATCATGGGAAAGCAATACTTAAAACGCTAAAAAATTAATATAAGGCTGCAATTAATACAAGGCTGCGTTGTGGACGGTCGCTTTCGGTATTATCGCACTTACATTGCCTCGGCTGCCGTTCCTGCTGAGTTAGATGTTCTGTGCCGGGATTTTAATCATCGCATCTTTGCGAACAACACACTCCCACGCACGGCAAATGCTCTATTGACGATTGCTCATAGTTTTGGTGTAGCCTTGGCCGATTATTATATGCTTGGCTCGTTTGAAGATCTGGAGCGCCCTGGCCAACTACGCCAGCGCTATGCCGCCGAGCATGATACCACCAATTTACCCCGAGCTGACTGGATGGAACCGGTCATGTGTATGCTTTATGATATTCATCATGAGGCTGCCGAGCATTATCAGAACTATCATCCGGCGCAGCGCGGGTTGCTTAATGAAGTACGCAATGGGTTTTATGAAGCGCTGCGCGGCAATCTCATGCAGCAACGTGAAAATGGCGTTCCTAAACACCACACTCTCTCAAAAGAGGATGCCGCCATTATGGAAATGGCGGCCTATGCGATGCAGCTCGACCTTGAAGCCTCCCCATGTCACGGTTGAGTTTTATGATCTGGCTTTTTGTCATGATCATCGTACTGTACACTGCGCTTCATTCTCAATGGGCCTGATACTCATTGGCGGTTTATAGATTTGCTAGCCGAGTATAGCTTTTCCCACTAAGGCTTACGCGCCAACGATGGCGCGGGCAGCAGTCGCGGCCTCATAGCCATTCAGATTGTATGAAAATTAATGTGAATGGCTATAATTTGTTGCTCAACACACTTAAGCTTTTGTTGGGGTTTAGACCCTATACAACTTATAGGTGATGTAAGAGGTTTGACGTGTCTATCATTCAATTAATTTATGCCAGTTATCCTCGAGATGCGCTTTCTGTGGAAGATGTTGGGCAGATTCTGGATGTCTCGCGACACAATAATAGCCGTGACGGTATTTCAGGCATGTTGTGTTTTGATAACTCCGCATTCTTGCAGTGCTTGGAAGGGGAACGCCACGTCGTCAATCAAACATATCATCGTATCATGCAAGATCCACGGCATCATGGCGTCATGATTTTTCGTTGCGTTGAAGTGTCTGCGCGTACTTTTTCGCAATGGACCATGGATTATGTCGGTCAGTCACAGTCATTGCAAGATGCTTTTTTTCGTTACGGG
The DNA here is from genome assembly GCA_964435165.1 of uncultured Rickettsiales bacterium. Taxonomy (GTDB): domain Bacteria; phylum Pseudomonadota; class Alphaproteobacteria; order Rickettsiales; family RI-342; genus CAYSXY01. The sequence continues at coordinate 16,883 of CAYSXY010000026.1, read as the reverse complement.
GGGAGTCATCAATTTGATCCATTTGCGCTCACAGGCGAAAGTGCCTGTTATCTTTTGCAATATTTATCAGAGCATCTTGACACTCAGGAATAAATACCTTTTCGCGTGATAGGCTGTTATTTCCTGTTTTTTGAATGATGATGGATGATTTTCTTTAAATAACAATTCATCCTCATCTTGAAGCCTCCCCCTGTCATGCTGTATGACCCATTTTTTGTTACGTGAATAAGGGGCTGCCTTGCCATGAACTCTGAGTTTATCACCCTGTGCCATGCGCGTGGGTTTTTTCACCAATGTACCGATGAAGCAGCATTGCAGCAGTTGCTCTCTGATACCTCGTCGCCTTGCGTGGCATATATTGGGTTTGATTGCACGGCGGAAAGTCTCCATGTCGGCAGCTTAATGCAAATTATGCTGCTGCGCTGGTTTCAGCGCTGCGGCCATCAGCCCATTGTGTTGCTTGGTGGCGGCACGACCAAGGTAGGTGATCCATCCGGCAAGGATCAATCACGCCAACTACTTGATGATGAGGCCATTGCACGTAACATGGCGGGTATTCGCCGGGTGTTTGAACGCTATCTTACCTTCGGTGACGGTCCGACAGATGCGGTGATGGTCAATAATGCCGATTGGCTGGATGAGTTGGCCTATATTCCATTTTTGCGCGATATCGGGCCACACTTCACGATCAACCGCATGATGACTTTTGATAGTGTGAAATTACGCCTGGAGCGTGAGCAGCCGCTGACTTTCCTCGAATTTAATTACATGATTCTTCAGGCCTATGATTTTGTAGAGCTCAACAAACGCTATGGCTGTCGATTGCAGTTTGGGGGTTCCGACCAGTGGGGAAATATCGTCAACGGGATGGAGCTTGGCCGTCGTACGGCAGGTGCCGAACTTTTTGGCCTGACGACACCACTACTCACCACCTCAAGCGGCGCTAAAATGGGCAAGACGGCCAATGGCGCCGTGTGGCTCGATGAGCGTTTTCTTTCCCCCTATGATTTCTGGCAATATTGGCGCAATACGGAAGATGCCGATGTCGGGCGCTTTTTGCGTTTATTCACTGAACTGCCACTCGATGAGATTACTCGCCTTGAGGCATTGGGTGGGGCTGAGATTAATGAAGCCAAGAAAATTTTGGCCAATGAAGTGACGCGCATGTGCCATGGTGATGCAGCGGCCAGGGAGGCAGCGGAGACCGCGCGGCAGACCTTCGAGCAAGGTCAATCGGCTGAAGGGTTGCCAACGCTGGAGTTATCTTCATCCGACCTGGCGGAAGAAATTCCGCTCTTCAAGTTGTTTATCATGTCTGGTCTGACGTCATCCGGCGGTGAGGCGCGGCGCTTGATCAAGCAAGGTGGCGCGCGCATTAATGATACAAAAATTGATGATATTAATGCTGTGTTCGATGTTGATCTGCTGTCGGCCGGTGAGCCGGTCAAACTGTCAGCTGGCAAGAAAAAGCATGCGTTAATTAGGCTGAGTTGATTGTGGCTCTGCCGCAGGGCGTGGACGCCTTGGGCCAAATGGCCCTACAACAGATGTGCGGTCTGGCTGGTTGAGTGCTGTGCCGGACGTTGTTTGTTTGACCTGTGCCGATGGTTGTGCTTTTGCCGGGTCACCAAAGACACCGCGTAAAAAACCCGGCGTTAAAATGGAGAGCGGATTAACACTGACATCCGGATCATTTAATGAGCCCGATGTTCTGAAGTTAAATGCAAACAGTCCCTGATCTTCACCTCCAACCAAGGCTTTGCCAACGAGAGGAATCTCTCCTACCAGTCGGTTCAGTGCGTAAGACGGCACCAATGTTCCACCCAGATTGATGGTGTTCTCCATGGTATCGATCGTTCCGTCCGCCGTGATACCAAGCGAACTGCCCAGGCTTTTGGCGTTGCGAATATGGAAGATGCCGTCTGCCAGTTCGAAGGGCATGGTGAGCTTGCTAAACCCGATTCCCTCGCCACTCAGTAACTCGCCAATGCCAGCAATGGATGCGACATTCAGCAATTTGGCCAGGACAGGGATGCCGCCTGCCGTGAAATCCATAAAAATCAGAGTGGCATGTAGGGGGCGCACAGGAGTGGAATCATCAAACCAGCCACTTAACTCCATGCGTCCACTACTTATATCGTCTGAAATACCAAGCACACGAATGAGTTCGCCGCCATCGGCTGCGGCCGCGCTGATCGTTCGCCTTCCACCATCATCCGTCGCCAATGTGAAGGAAAGCGGCTTCGCCTGTCGTGTCAGCGCACTGAGCTGCACATCGTAGCACAGCTCTTTACTGCAGCGTATGACAGCCTTGACATCGTTCAACTCCCTGTCTTCGCCTAATGTGACATGCATTAAGCCGATGGAGATATCCACAGCCGGCAGCTTGTCCATCATGGTCGTTGCATTTGATGCAGTTGGTTCTTTTGTTTCTTCCTCCACATCGAACAGCCAGCTTTTACTGTATAAATTACCGACATCCAGTGCACTGCCATTGACTTCACCTTCATATCTGGGGCTACCATCCGCCAGCATGTGGCGCGTAATCTTACCTTGCAGTTCATTACGCGCGGTTTTTAATGTGCGGATCGTCATTTGCTTGAGTGGGTAATCCGATGGCTCCAGTTGCAATGCCAGTTCCGCCTTCAGGCCAGGCGTTGTTACCGCCAGCATTGGAATGTCAATGGCATCATCTCGATTGATGGCTGCTTTGAGGACAATCTCCCCTTCTTTTCCCGGAGGCTTGATATAGCCAAGTGGTGAGATATCGATATAGGCGTCTTTCACGTCAACCGTTGCCTGTAGATCATGACTCTCCTCCCCCAAACGATGGTGCGTTTGCACGCTAATGGGGCCGACAATGATATCCGGGATGGCGATATCAAACGCCTTTTCAATCTCCGTAATGTCCACGCTGAATGTTGTGGTGAGTTGCGTCAGTCGCGCCTGTGATGATTCCGATGGCACTTGAGACAGGTTGAGTTGCATTGGCAAGCCATTGACCTGCGCATCTCCGTCCAGGGAAAATCCCTCAGGAGTATAACGAAAACGGTATGCCGCCTGGCGGATATCAAACTGATCCAGCAGCGACGGCATTGCAAACTCACGGGCTTGCCCAACCACATTGACCGTTGGCGTATTGTCAACGCCGGAGCCGAGTTGCACCGCTACATCGACGGTTGCGTCTACTGATCCTTGCGCCTGCTCAGGATTCAACTTCAGCTCCTCGACCCCTAAATCCAATGCAGGCATGGTGAGCCAACGAACTGTTTCCGCCGCATTGACGTTAACGGGTAGCGACAGAGAGAGATAAGGATTATCACTCAATAAATCATCAATAGCCATACTGCCATCTGCAACATTTACCTGGCCAGTGCTTGCCTCAGTAATGGTGGCGCTCATGGCATTTTCTGTAAATTCCAGTGTCGCATCCACATCCACCGCCCTGGGAAATTCCGGTAGATACTGGATCGTCGCATCTTCGACAAATAATGTCGCCTTGATATCTTCTCGCGGCAATCTGATGTTCAGATCATCTCCCGGCTGAATTCGGAACTGAATCTGCGCTTCGCTTAAATGTCCTTCGGAGACATTTTCAATGACCCATTTTCTGGATTTGGGAGCCAATATCAATGGCCAGTAGAGTGACAATTGCTCTGCCGATACATTGGCTAAGTGCAGGTCGGCATCCAGAGAAAAACCTTCCGCCTCCATGCTGACGAGCCCTTTCATACGGGCGACCGGGCCATCAAGATCGAACTGGCATTCTTCCAATAATATCGTACGCAATCCCTCGGTAATGCTTCCTTTGAGCTTCATATTGGTTACAGGCAAGCTGTCATGGAACAGGCCTGGTAGTTCAATAAAACCGGCGCCACCTCCGGCCATTTGAAAATCAACGAGTTGAATCACTCCATTAAAATCAATATCAATGTCAATCCAGCCACTTAATGGCACATTGAATAACGCCAGAGGCTGGAGAATGTCGGCAATGGCTGCCAGGCGTTCAGGCCGTAGATTGGTGTGATTAATGCGAATTGCAGCTCTTTTTTGTTCTCGCAGGACATCCATATGGATATCTATTGTTGTCCGTTCGCTCTGCGCTTGGGAGGCGAGTGAACTCGACTCCAACTGCGTCATCAAGCGTATTTCCATTCCCTGAGCATGACGCTGCATTGTCAGATCAGCCCCGGGAATCTCCCAGCTTTTGTCACTGGCCACATCACGTAATTTGACATAGGCGTCACGCACAACCAATGTATCTAATCCGGATAGCAAGTGGGACGAATCATCCATTATAAATGCAGCCAGGATGCCTGCATTATTGCTTTGTTGTCCCTCCCCCAATTGTAGTCGCAGCCGTCCCTCCGGTTCCCGCAGCACCCATAGATGTGGCTGTTCAATGGCGGCATGCGTGACCTGAATACGACCGAGTAATAAATGAGGCAATGAAACACCCAGTTCCAGCCTGGGAAAGTCCAGATAGGTTGCATCGCCTTGTTTACGGACTGCCTTGAGTGCCACCACCTCCAGATGAAGGGCTTTTTCACCTGGCTTCCAGCTTAAGAGTGCATCACGAACGGATACGGTATAATCTGTTTTTTCGGGTAGTAATTGCTGAATAATGGCCGGCGCTATCACAACAACCGATCGCTTTCCCGTACCAACCCACGCCAGGAAGGCGAGCACACATACGGTGATTAAAATAACGCAAAGCAGGAGCAAGCGCCCTAATAGATGGGCGGCTCGGCGATGCCTTGATGCTGGAAGATCCGTTGGTTGATCATCATTTTCCGGTGGCAGCGTTCCCGGTCGTCCTGTAATGCGAATATGCATAATATCTTTCACTACCTGGCAGAACGTAACATAGCATCATGATAGGTGAGAATTTTCCCAGCCTCACGGCAAAAGCAACGTCATCTCGTTTATCCGACGCAGCCGAGGAAGCACTTACACGCCTGCTAGATGAGGTGCCAACTCTTAAAAAAACCCTTACAGCACCAGAATGGCGTGAAGTGGCAGCCCGGATTGTGAATCATAGCCCTCACCTGCTGCAATTATTGCGAAAGCATCCTGAAGTGATGGTCATGGTGGCACAACAAGGCCTCAATACGACGTGGGATATACTTTTACAGGAGATGCAGCCTTGCGAGGATTGTACGGATAGTGAATTGATGTCATACCTGCGGCGGTGGAAAGCACGAGGCAGCCTTCTCATCTCAATTGCCGATTTAACCCAACACTGGACTCCCAGAGAAGTCACACAAGCGTTGAGCCAGTTGGCCGATATCAGCAGCCAGAAGGCGTTTGCCCATCTTTATGCATCATTGGTGACATCCGGTACATTAAATGCCACTGAGAATATGGGTTGCGATGGCCTGTTCATGCTGGCGCTGGGTAAGCTCGGGGCACAGGAATTAAATTATTCCAGTGATATTGATGTGTTGATTCTGTTCGATGCTTCTCGCCTTCCGTACAATGGTGACGAGCCGCCTCGCCGCGCACTTATTCAACTGGCGAATCGTTTTATTCAATCCATGCAGGAACGAACGGCCGATGGATATGTCTTTCGTACCGATATGCGACTCAGGCCTGACCCTGCATCCACACCGCTGGTCATGTCAACGGACGCCGCGCTTGGCTATTATGAATCAGTTGGACAGAATTGGGAACGTGCGGCCTTAATTCGTGCCCGCGCCATCGCAGGTGACATGGTGGCGGCTCAGCGTTTCCTATCGCAACTTCAGCCCTTTATCTGGCGAAAATATCTTGATTTTGCTGCCATTGCCGACATTGAATCCATCAAGCGTCAGATTGATAACCGGGCAGATGTGGCATTGGGTGTGCTGGATGGTTTTAACCTTAAGGTCGGTGCCGGAGGTATTCGTGACATCGAATTTTTCACCCAGACGCAGCAGCTTATCTGGGGAGGGAAGCTTCCCTCCTTGCGTCAGCATCAGACGGAAGAAGCCTTGCTGGCATTGGCGGACGAAGGAATTGTTGCTGAAGAAACGGCACAGAGACTCATTGACGCATATTGGCATTTACGTCGTTGTGAGCATGCGGCTCAGATGATCCATGACGAACAAACTCATCAATTACCTTCTTCAGGCGAACGTTGGCAGCACTTCTCCGCTTTACTGGGATATGCCTCGGTAGCGCAGTGTCAGGATAATATTTTAGATACATTGCAGTGCGTATATCAGCTGTGCCGACCACTTTTTCAGGAGCATGGTAAATTAAGTGCAGAGACGGCGGATGGTGGTGAAGGTCGTCGTAATTTAGTGTTTACCGGTGTTGAAGACGATCCTGATACGTTAGAAACGCTCCGCAGCATGGGCTTTCAACAGCCCGACACGGTTTCGCGTCTGATTCGTGGTTGGCATAGTGGCAATTGCCCTGCCATGCAAACAACGCGCTCGCGTGAATTGCTCACTGAGCTCACGCCACCATTACTCGCTGCATTTTCCAATACACGGCACCCGAATAGTGCCATCAGCCAGTTTGCTGATTTTTTTCAGGGGCTGCCTGCCGGTGTGCAGTTGTTGTCGTTCTTTGCCTCAAATGCATTTCTTTTGGAATTAACCGCAAAGTTGTTTGGTGATTCACCAAAACTCGCTGAGATGCTGAAGCTGGAACCACGCTTGCTTGATCGCCTGCTCACTGCCGATCTGGAGCAGCATGTTCATTTTGGCGCCGTGCTGAAGCGTGAAATGGAAGTGATGCTTTCCACCAGCCGCGGTATGGAAGATAGCCTGATGATGCTACGTCAACTGCATCGGGAATATCGTTTCTATATTGCCGTACAATTGCTGACCCGTCGTCTGTCACCCGATAAAGCAGCCAGTTATTTCAGTATCACCGCGCAGACGCTGCTCGATGGTTTGCTGCAGATTACCATCCAGGAGTTTGAAGCAAAACATGGGGTTGTTGCAGGCGGCCATTGTGCTTTTTTAGCACTTGGAAAGCTTGGCTCCGGCCAAATGAGTTTTGAGTCAGATCTTGACGTGATTTTTGTCTATGACTGGGATCATTCTGATAAAGCTGATGCCACGCCCGGTACTTATTATAACCGCTTGTTACAGCGCTTATTAACCGGCGCCTCTGCACTCATGAAGCATGGGCGATTGTTTGAAGTGGATTTGCGCCTGCGTCCTTTTGGCAATGACAGTCCGAAAGCAACTGCGTTGGACGCGTTTCGCCGCTATTACGATGAAACGGCATGGTCATTTGAGTGGCTGGCGCTGACTCGCGCGCGTCCGGTTGCCGGCAATCACGCACTCCAACAACGTTTAAGCCATCATATTCGTCAGCTATTAGCCCGTCCTCATGATGCGCGGCAACTCGCCATCGATATTATGGCGCTGCGTGAGAAAATCGGCCAGTCCTATCCACGAGATGAGTTATGGAATGTGAAATATCATGAGGGCGGTATTCTCGATCTCGAACTGGCGATTCAATATCTGCAATTGATACATGCCACGCGCTATGCCGATATACTGACTCAGCGGCCATTAGAAGCCCTGGCGGCGCTGGCACTGCATGATGCCATTGAGGAACGTGTTGCGCATAATCTGTCTGCCTGCCTGACCGGGTTGCTGGCTATTCAACAATGGCAGCGTATTATTGTGACTGAGCGAGATAAAGATGCCGCGCTACCTGATTATCTCATCGACGCGCTCAAGACCTATGCGCTCTCTGCCAGGGATAAGACGTGGGAAGAAATACTGGGCAATTTTTATCGCACCGGATATAAGCATCTTAGAACAATTCTAAATATGGAGATGAACAAATGAGCCAATCCGCACAATTACAGAATAGTGCTTCCCTCACTGAGGGTGAGCAAGCCCCTGGCTTTACCAACATCCCGGCAGATGATGGTAACAGCTATAGCCTCTCTGATTTCGCCGGTAAGCGCGTTGTTCTTTATTTCTATCCGAAGGATGATACGCCGGGCTGCACGACAGAAAGCATTGCATTTACCGAGCATCGTGCAGCTTTTGAGGATCTGAATACGGTGATTCTTGGCGTTTCAAAAGATTCTGTCGCCAAACATTGCAAATTTCGTGATAAGCATCAGCTTGGCATTCGCTTATTGTCAGACGAAGAAAGTGATCTGTGTGAACAATATGGTACATGGGTTGAGAAAAATATGTACGGCAAAAAATATATGGGAATTGAGCGCAGTACCTTTCTGATTGATGAGCAGGGCATTATTCGTGGCATCTGGCGTAAAGTTAAGGTCAACGGCCATGTGGAGGCTGTGCTGGGTGCTGTGAAACAGCTATAGTCATTCCACTTCAACATTCCCCATTGCTGCAAAAAGCAGATTTGCTTGCGCTCCTCATGTCATGTAGGTTTACAACACTCTCGAAGAGGAGTGTTGTACCTATAGATGAGTTTCGCATCCCTCCTAGTGGATGCGAAAACTACAATCATTCCGGTGCTCATCAAACTCCTATTTTGGCTTCGCCGCCCTAACGGGTCGCTGGATGGGGAATTCTAAATTGGAACGACTATATAAGGGAGTTTCATGGCTGGCCGGAATTTAGCGAATTGACGTGTAGCCGCTTTCCACACCGCGTGGAGACAGTACAAATTGCCAGAGTTGATAGCGTCGGGCAGGAAAAGCGCCCGCTAGTGACAACAGGTAAAATTTCCACATCCGGTAGAAAGTCTCATTATATTGCTGCTTCAGTTCCGGCCATGCCGCATCAAAATTATGCCACCATGCCATGAGGGTGTGATCATAGTCGGCGCCAAAATTATGCATATCCTCAACGACAAACAGGTTTCCCGGCACCAGGCCTCCTGTTTCCATGCTGTCAGCTATTTGTTTAAGCGATGGCAGAATGCCATTGGGAAATATATATTTATCAATCCAGGGGTCCGCAGCCTTGCCGCTGGTGCTATTGCCGATTGTGTGCAGAAGAAAAAGGCCGTCCTTCTTCAGTAGCTTGTGCGCTTTTTCAAAATAGGTGCGATAATTTTTGGGCCCCACATGTTCAAACATACCAATCGAAATCAGATGATCGAACGGTCCGTCCTCAATATCACGATAATCCTGAAGGCGAATATCTACCGGTAGTCCCTTGCAGCGCTCCACCGCCAGTGCATGTTGTTCTTTTGAAATGGTAACGCCAACCACATTGGCGCCGTAATGCTGTGCGGCAAAGCGCGAAAAGCTGCCCCAGCCACAGCCAATGTCAAGCAGTCGCTGGCCTTTTTGAATATTCAGTTTGCGACAAATCAAATCCAGTTTAGCGGTTTGCGCATCATCCAGAGTGTTGGCATCTTTCCAATAGCCGCAGCTATAGGCCATATGCGTATCCAGCATGCGCCTATATAATATATTGCCCATGTCGTAATGGGCTTCACCTACCTCAAATGCTTTATGTTTGTTTTGATTATTCAGCAGCCTGGATTTTAGCATCAGCCAAATAAATCCGGCCTTACGCACTTCTTTGTCAATATCACTGGCAAAGATACGGTAGAAAAACTCATCCAGTGCATCCGCATCCCACCAGCTATCCATATAGGCCTCACCAACGCCCATGGTTCCGTTGGCGAAGATGCGCTCAAACAGCTTTGGGTGATGCATTTGCATATCCCACGGCTCATTACCGTTAAGGGTGACACCGGCACGATTCAATAAATTGTAACCCCGTCTTAAAGCTGCACCTGGTTTGTTGGCATGTGAGAGCCTGGCATGTGTTTTTGGGTGTGGGATTGTTTGTAGCATCGTTTTGAATCCAGCGCGTTTCCCTGAACTGTCTTATCAAATATTGGTAAGGCCGCCAACCCTGAGCGGGAATTATTATGCATAACAAAAAAGCCGGACTCAGACGAGCCCGGCTTCATCGTTAATGAATGTCGCGTTTGTTACGCCGCTTCATCCATTAGCTTAAGGTTAGCTGCGGCAACTTTGCCTTTGTTGCGAGCAAGCTCATATTCCACCTGCTGACCTTCGTTTAATCCGCTAAGACCGGCACGTTCAAGAGCGGTGATGTGTACGAATACATCCGCGCCGCCTTCTCCAGGCTGGATAAAGCCGTAGCCTTTGGTGGTATTGAACCATTTGACTGTTCCCGTAAATGCCATGATGAGCATCCTTTCCGTATGGGTTAGTGATAGTGTAGTCGTAAGTACGGATCGTAATGCTCACGTTTTATAACGTGACCCATTTACTCGGCCTCAGAAAAAACAACCGTTTACACGGACGTTTTATATTACTTTCGGGAAGAAAAATACGCGATCGTTTACCTAGTTCCTACTTCATGCTGTGACGATACAAACATAATTGTTATATATTCACCACAAACTGTAAGAACTATAGCATAATTATATAATGTCAGCCAGTGAATTAGCGTGATATCCGTGTCGTGCTTGCTATGCGGCATCTAACACGCCATAGTGCCGTGATCAAAAACAGGATTCCACGTGTCTTCATCGTCCAGGCCACATCACAAAAAACCAAAAGCACGCAAACGCAAAGCGAAGGCTTCAAGCAATACACCTCCCCTCGTATTTTCTCGTCAGGCGTTAATTGATTATATCGCACACCATCAAAGCGCCCCCGATGTCAATGAACTTGCTGACATCTTTGCGCTTAAGAACGAAGGGCGCCGTGCCCTGCGTGCAATGTTGCGTGAACTTGTGGATGAAGGGATTCTTATCAAGCAAGGCAAAGCGTATCGTCAGCCGAAAGCACTCCCGTCCGTCACCGTGCTGGAGGTGACAGGAATGAGCGATGATGGTGAGCCCATCGCCGAACCTGTAGAAGAACGCCTGCATGCCGATATGCCGATCATCGTGCAGCAGAGCCGTCGTTCCCCTGCCGTAGCATTGGGTGACCGTATTCTTGCCAGGCTGACACGCCATGTAGAAGAAGAATGTTACCTGGCACGCATTATGAAAGTGCTGCCGAAAGAGCAGCGCAGGCAGTCACTTGGCCTCATTCAAAAAGAGGGTAAGCACTGGTGGGTTGAGCCGGTTCGCCGTAAAGATGATGCCTATGAAGTGGCAGAAGATGCACTGAATGGCGCACAACATGGGGAACTTGTGCGCATTGAAAAACTGCCCGGCAACCGTCGCGACACGCTGGGTCGGCCGCGCGCGCGCGTGGTTGAACGGCTCGGTCAGGCCGATGGCCCCAAGGCGGCAAGCATGATCGCTGTGCATAGTCACGATATCCCCTATGTCTTTTCGCCGGAAGCTATGGCTCTTGCCGAGGCAGCCCCATCGCCTACCTTGACAAAGAGCCGAGAAGATTTGCGAGATTATCCGTTGGTTACCATTGATGGAGAAGATGCGCGGGATTTTGATGATGCACTGTGGGCGGAGCCCGATACATCACCGGATAATCAAGGCGGATGGCACCTGCTGGTGGCGATAGCGGATGTCGCACATTATGTGCGAAGCGGTGACGCGCTGGATGTGGAAGCGCAGGATCGTGGCAATTCCACCTACTTCCCGGATCGCGTTGTACCGATGCTGCCGGAAGGATTATCAAACGGGTTGTGTTCGCTGCGTCCGGATGAAGACCGCTATTGCATGGCAATGCATATCTGGATCGATCAAAAAGGTAATATTCTTTCGTACCGGCTGGTGCGTGGGTTGATGCGATCGCGTGCGAGACTGACCTACACTCAGGTGCAGCAGGCCATGAATGGCAGCCCGGATGCTGCAATTACTCCACTCATGGAAGAGATAATACGTCCACTATATAAGGCCTATGCTTCTCTCAAACATGAGCGAGAACAGCGCGGTGCGCTGGCTCTGGATTTGTCCGAGTATTTTATACAGATCGAGGATGATGGCACGGTCAGTGATATTCATCCTAAAAAGCGGCTGGATAGCCACCAACTGGTCGAAGAGTGTATGATCGCCGCCAATGTCTGTGCTGCCATGCTTTTGTTCAAACAGCGCACCCCGGCATTATTCCGCACCCATGAGCAACCGGATGCCGGTAAGGTTAAAGATTTTATCCGGTTTCTTGAGAGCATGGGATACAGCATGTTTAAGGGGGATGGCCTGCAGCCTCGCCATTTTAACCGCCTCTTCAGCCAGATTGAACAAAGCCCGGCTGCGCCAATCATTCATCAATCGGCCTTGCGCACTCAATCGCAGGCGTTTTATGGAACGCAGCGTATCGGGCATTTTGGGTTGGCCTTGCAACATTACACCCATTTCACCTCACCCATTCGCCGCTACAGTGATTTAATCGTTCACCGCGCGCTTATTCGTGCCTGTCGATTGGGTGATGATGGGCTTAGCGAGGATGAAATTGCCCGGCTGGATGCGATTGGCGAGCATATTTCCATGACAGAGCGTCGTTCCATGGCGGCGGAATATGAAGCACGTGATCGCTATATTGTGCAATTTCACGCTCATCATTTGGGAGAAGTACGCCATGGCCGCATTGTTGGTATGGCGCAGCGGGGCATGTTTGTGGTGCTGGATGATACCGGGGCGGACGGCATGTTGCCTTTCAGCGCACTCAATGATGATCATTACACCTATGACCCCAAGCATCAGATTGCTCAGGGGCGGCGCACTGGGCGGCGTTTTCATTTAGGTGACCGGCTGCAGGTGCGTATTACGGATGCGAACCCGCTCACCGGCAGTTTGCGCTATGAGTTGGATCAGATGCTGGAAAGTCCGGTCGGTTCTCAGGCTGTTTCAACCGAGCCGCCACATCGAAAGAAGCGCGGCAAATCATCATCCAAAAAAACCGGTCGGCGCAAACTCACATCAGCAAACTCAACCGGCAAAGGCAAGCGCCGTAAACCGCGTAAAAAGACGTAATGGCCATCTATACAATGCAGCTACACAGCCAGGAGTGACTTTTTACTAACGATATAGTAGCAATTCATGGCTAATGCTTAAGCATCAACCTGATAACTAATTTACCATGAGTTACGTCGAGCGCATTTTACTGCCAACTGAAAAAGTGCTGTTTTACGGTATTGTTACCCCGGCAACGTACTTGCCTGGTACGGTGCTGTGTATTTTGGCTGTGTTATGTGCCAAGCTTTTACCCGGGCTCTCTCAGGAATATTATTGGGCCTATAGTGTGCATTATTATATCTATGAGATTTCGCCGACACTGGCTGAAAATGGCGTGGCCATCACCACCGCTATTTTATTTTTGTCCGGTATTTCATGGGTCGTGAAGGCCTTTATCACCTATATTTCAACTGAAATGGCCATCACCAACCGTCGAGTGATTGCGAAATGGGGTGTATCCAGTACCACGACAACCGAAATTGACCGGCGGAAAATTGCCGGGGTGACGATTAATCAAAACCTGCTGGGTAAATTGTTGAATTATGGCTATGTGACATTGCAGGGTTATTCCGGCACGATTACCGGCATGCCGCCCATTTCCCGCCCTTATGACTTCCAGAAATATGTCAACAGCCGTGTCATGTGAGTGCTGCGTGTATCGGTTACGCATCCGCTTTAGATGCTAATCGCCCCAACTGTATTTTGAGTGCTTCTATCGACTGTGCATGACGTGTCGTGGTGTGCTTGATCTGCTCCACCTCGCGATTGCGGAACTCCACTTCCTGCAGCGCTTGTTGCAAATCACGATAGAGCATGTCAGTTTTCTCCTGAATCGCCCGCGCTTCTTCCAACAGCAATGCCGCATCCTGTGGTTGTTGGGTTGTCTTGAGTGAGGCTGTTTTCTTCTGTCCTGACGAGAAAGCACTCTCCACAATAGCGCGCAGCGCCGCTGAGCGTGTCATCCGGTTACGCCAGGCCCATTCATCCAACTGCTGCAATAATTCGGATGGAAATAACGTATTTACATTGACGTCTTTTTTATTCAGTTTTGGTTTTCTGCTCACGTTTTTAACCCTTTAAAGTTACCAGCTGGCTGGTCAGTATTGCTATTTATGCATAACAACTACCGGCTTTCGGGGCTATCCTATGCATAAATTAATAGGATATGCATAAAATTTTATTTTTTTATTTACTTTACAGTTTTGTTAATGTTTTATGACACCCAACAGGATAACAACATAAAAAAATGAAATGATCCTGTGCGATCCGGCAGCAAAGCCCGATCCTTTCCCTCGCCCTGTACCGACAGAAAAGTCATGGTTTGACCAGATGACATGCGAGGAAGATGTAACTCAAGGAGGCAAATTATCATGAACCATAAGCAACAGCTATATAATGCATATCAACAATTAACGCCGTTAGAGGCATATAATCTTGCACACGAATTGGCGCGCCATATTGACCTGTATATTTTAGAACATGATGGTGGAGGAGTTGATCCGGCGGTGATCGCCTACAGTCTCAACCGAACGTTTGAAATGATCGGAGTTGAACTTTATCTGGAAGAAGAGGATGCCGAGCATGACACGTCAATTACTGAATCGCAGTTGGTGGACAGTACGGCTTCTAACGCGGCGTAACGCTTTATTTTTCAAATGCGAATTGTTACACATACATCCTGTGAAAGGAAGGACATCATGAACCAACTAGCGCTAAAAACAATCCTGATTGTCATGATAGGGTTGATATTCTGGCCAGCAGAAGCGATGGCGCTCCGCATTATTAATCGTGATGATGTTGAGCATCAGATTATCGTGAAAGAAGCCGGGAGCGAACCCAGAGCCGTTGTGCTTTCTGCCAATCAATCACTTCAATTAGCCGTGAGCATGGCGCGTGTCGCGCTGGAGACAGACCCACACTACACCATTATGCGTCATCAGGAAGAATGGGTGATTCATAAAGGTAAAATTATCCTCATGCGCCGGGATATGCGGTCTAGCAATTAGCGTTATAATCCAGTGACTGGATAAGCATAGTCTACTGCCCTGCCTTTTCCGGCGCGACAAAAAGTGCTGTGTTACTTTATCTCGAATAGCAACAACTTTGCGGCTTTACTATGTTGAGTCATTCGATAATGGTCATTAACTAGCGTGCAACCAAGACCACCCGGCGGTTTTTTGCGCGTCCAGCATCGGATTGGTTACTCGCTTGCGGTGCCAAAGGCCCAACGCCATGACTTTCGAGACGATTTGCGGCAACGCCATAGCTCTTAATGAGGGCCTGCACCACAGCTTCAGCGCGGCCATCAGAAAGCTTCATATTGTGTGTTAAGCTGCCTTGCATATCCGTGTGTCCTACAACATAGAGAGAAAGCTCAGGGCGTGAGGTCAATAACGTGGATACCTCCTGCAATGCCGCCGCTGATTCAGGTTTTAATGTCGTTTTATCCGTATCAAAATAAATACCTTCCACGATCACATAGCCATCAGCATCGATGCCTTTGCCCATAGCAGCCGCGTCAATGCCCGCCATGCCTGTATCCATATCTTTCACTTCCACCACATGTATATCGGTGAACATTTCGCTCACAGCGATAGCGATGTAAGCCGTTTGGTCTTGCTGCGTTAACTTGGCACTTAAATATCGGCCAATGTTATTGCGAATGGCGGTTATGCCATATTTACCAAAGGCGGGGCCGGCATAGGCCTTCATGCACTCATATTCTTTTTGGTTGCAGCTGAATAAAATGTCGGCACCTGCATTTTTCAATGCCATTTCATAATTACGCATTACTTCCAAAATTGATCGGTCTTTAGGAGTCGCATAAAACAGTTTTGTTATTCGACCTTCTAATGCCAGATCGGTGAACTTTTCCCCATCAGACCCCGTGATGATTTTATAAGCATCAAATTCGTTGACCTTTTTCTTTTTCATGACCGAGCCTTCATAGGCTTTGACGATCGGATGATCGGTTTTATCTGATGCCACCACATGAACTGGCTTGAGCACCACAGACATTAACAACACAAATAGAAATAACGGCATAACGTAGTTCACTTATTCAATTATATGCAACAATCATAGCGCTTGATACTATATGTATTTACGCTGATTGCTATGGGGAATTATGGGTGGGCTTAAAGTTTTTGAAATGGCTGTTTGTTGGCTGAAATGATCATCCCAGCCCACCATGCTGCGACAGTATATTGAAGATATGGTTCGCCCGTGTGGACTTTAAAAGAACCTCTGTGAAATTAGATTGTTGATAATTGAAATCTCAAAGTTATATTCTACTAGTTACTAATAGCCACATATTTAAAGTGTTAGGAATAATGCTATGAGAAAAATCAATTCTTTTTTTGTAGCACTTTTGATATTAACAGGGTGTGCAAGTCCCTATCAACCCATTGGTTTTGGTGGTGGTTTTTCAGAAACTCAGTTATCGGAAAATATTTTTCAAATAAATTTTAGAGGCAATGGTTATACTAGTTCAGAACGTGCTGGTGATTTCGCGATGCTAAGAAGTGCCGAGCTTACGCTTGAGAATGGGTACAAGTATTTTGTTTTAGCAGACAACCGTGACGATGTAGAAAATTCTAGTTATACAACTCCGCTACAAGCACATACTACCGGGCATGCCAATACTTATGGAACAATAAATTCACATGGTAATTATGGCTCGTACAGTGGCTCTACATACGGAAATTCAACCACTTATTTTACTGGCGGCCAAACAGTAAACATTAGTAAGCCAAGAGCCCGAAATGTAATTGTGATGCTAAATGAAAAACCAAAAGAAGGTTTCGTTTTTGATGCGAAATTTTTACAAAAATCTTTGAAGAAAAAATATGGACTAGATAAAAAATCAGTACCGGATGAGAAAAAACAAAACTCAGATGATTCCAGTTAATAAAAAGCATGTAATCATAGGGTTAATATAATTTCCAAAAATGCATTGAAAGAAAAAAGCCGATTCTAGAACTTGGGCTGTAAAACCGCGTCTACAGGGACTACGCGTGACAGTTTATTATTTAAGCGCATAAAAAATCTAAGTGGCACGCCCGGCAGGACATGCTCGCACAGCATTTGCAATG
>CAYSXY010000025.1:20211-29419 GCA_964435165.1 uncultured Rickettsiales bacterium | reverse complement strand
TAGCAATCATAATTAGCGAATACCCGCTTTATCAATGTCAAAGCGAATGCCTGGATCAAGAAAGCTATTGAGCCGGTCCTGCATGTAACGCGGGCTTTGTTTTTCTGACAGCATCGCCAATCCCTCCGCCACCAGCTGGTTACGAAAATGGGTCATTTCTTCTTTTTGCTCCATCTTGAGCGCTGCGGGTAAAAACACCAGCCGCGCAAATACCACCCCATAGAGCGTCGTGAGCAATGCCACGGCCAGACCCTGCCCTAACAACGAAAGGTCAGCGCCCAGGCCCTGCAGCATGATAATCAACCCGACCAATGTTCCGATCATGCCAAACGCCGGCGCGGTACTGGCCATATTCTTCAACACTTCTGCCGGCACCATCTCGCGCTCAAATGAGCTATCGACGGTAATCTCCATCATTTCCCGAATTTGCTCCGGCTTATAGCCGGTCGCAACCAGATCGGCACCGAAACGTAGCACCTCGTCATCCAGCTTTGATGCTTTGACTTCTGCCTCCAGCGCCACCAATCCTTTGGTTTGAATGATATAGCCCCATTTGATGAGCTGCATAATGTGATTGCTCAGCGTCTCACGCCCGGCCTTCGGCTTGCGAAACATTTGCACAATACCTTTCAGTGCCAGCATCACATAACGCGCCTGATAGCTGATGAATGCCGCCGACAACGTGCCGCCCAGCACCATCACCATGCTGGAAATGCTGATAAAAGAGGCATAATTATTCGTGCTGATGATAATGGCCCCAAAAAACAGGCCAAAACCAAACAATACGCCGAGTAATGTTCCCAATGACATAGGGTAAGGATTTCCTTACAATCACGTTGCAGACTACCATCCATAGCCCACAACCTTTAACCTTTAGTGAATCTCTATGGTTAACAAAGACTTAGCAAAAAACGCGCCGGTGATCGGCCTGACCCTGGATAGTGAAGAGAGTGGCGGCTACTCCAATATGCCATGGTATGCCATTCGTAAAAACTACTGCGAAGTCATTTCGGCTGCGGGAGGAGTACCGATACCTCTCACTCATGAAATGCAACTCGTGTCGGCTTACATGGAAATGATCGACGGTATTCTCGTGACAGGGGGAGATTTTGATGTCGACCCCAGCATGTTTGGCCAGCAAATTTCAAGTGACCGGGTGTTAACCAAACCTGGGCGCACTGACTTTGAAACGGCGATGATGCGCGGCTGCCTGCAAGCGAATAGGCCGATTTATGGCATTTGCGGTGGCCAGCAATTGCTCAATGTCGTGCTTGGTGGCAGCCTGATCCAGCATATTCCCGACACCATCCCCAATGCGTTGCCGCACGAACAACCCAATCCTCGCACCGAAGCAGGCCATAGCGTGACAATCACGCCCGGCACACAATTGGCGGCGATTGTCGGCCAGCCCAGCATTGAGGTGAACAGCGCCCATCATCAGGCGGTCGATCAGGTAGGCGCGAAGGTCATCATTAACGCCACTGCATCGGACGGGGTGATTGAAGGCATTGAATATCCGGACCATCCATTTTGCATCGGTGTTCAGTGGCATCCGGAATATGTGATCAGCCCGGCAGATCAGGATATCACCAACGCCTTTGTCGCCGCCTGCCGCCCATGAGCGAAAAAATACGCATCGCCAAACGTATGGCAAATGCGGGTTTATGCTCACGCCGCGAAGCCGAGCGCTGGATTGCAGATGGCCGCGTTAGCATCAACGGCACAATCATCACCACACCAGCCACAACAGTTGCACCCGCTGACAATGTATGCGTGGATGGCAATCCACTACCCCAGCAGGAATCACCACGCCTATGGTGCTATCACAAACCACGCGGCTTAATCACTACCCATCAGGACCCGCAAGGCAGGCCGACCATTTTTGAAAAACTGCCAGACAGCCTGCCGCGCGTCATTTCCGTCGGTCGGCTGGATATCAATTCGGAAGGATTATTGCTCCTCACCAATCATGGAGAATTGTCGCGTTACATGGAATTGCCGACAACCGGCTGGATTCGTCACTACCGTCTGCGCGTCTTCGGAAAACCAACGCGGCTGGACAGCCTCACCAAAGGCATCACGGTTGACGGGGTGCACTATGGGCCGATCACCGCCACCCTGGAGCAAAGCGGCACAAGCAATAGCTGGATTTCCGTTAGTTTGAGCGAAGGAAAAAACCGTGAGTTACGCCGCATTTTCGAGCATCTGGGCCACCCGGTGAGCCGTTTAATACGCACCAGCTATGGGCCATTTCAACTTGGCCGGTTAAAGCAGGGAGAGATCAAGGAAGTCAGCACCAAAATGCTGCGCCAGTCGGTGCCGTTGCATTTCTTTCCAAAACGCAAAAATGCGTCGGGCAAGAGAATAAATAGCGGTATATCAGAGACTAAATAAACGCATGCACCCTGTTTGTGCTGCGCCACAATAGATTGAATTAGATCGCTTTTTAGCTATTTTTAACTAAAAAATAAATGATGTAATTTTATAGTGAACAGTAAGTATAACTAATTTTAGCCAAAAGGGTCATGAAGTGAGTCTACCCCGCTACTTCAACAAACTGAACAATACACAAAAACATGTCATCGAAGTGGTGGCAGAATTTGCGCGCCACAAGGGAGAACGGGTGCGTATCAATAAAGCGCTGGACCATGTGGATTGGGATGAGTTCGATATGACCGCGATTAAAACGGCCCGCAGCAGCTTAATTACCGAAGGCATCATCACTGAGGATGGCGATTTTATCTATCGTCAATGGTAACACATTATTGCAGATGTTTTGTGCAAATGACCTTATTGCCGGGCGCCACATACTCAATCTCATCAAAGCTCAGCATCCGCGACATTGCAATGCCGCGACCATGATTATGGAGCGCTCGCTCGGGTGAAATCTCAAGATAAGCATCCCAGTCAAATCCGTCCCCACAATCTTCAATCGTCAGCACGATCGCTTGTGATGTTCGCTCTAACATCACCTTCGCATATTTCTGTTTGTTTTCAGACAGCGCCAACCGACGCGCCACCTCCTCTTCCCACTCACCATTATGATTCAACTCCGTTTTCTCATCATAGGTAATGCCCAGATTACCATGCTCCACCGCATTGATCATGAGTTCGCTCAGGCCCATCAATACATCATCAGGCTGGTCATACAATCCTGCCAGATGGGCTGAGACAGCCTTGACATCCTCCAGCGTTTGCACAGAAAACTGACAATGATCCACCAACCTCAACGCCGCACTGGTTTGCCCTAATGCGTCACGCAATGTGCAATACTGATCATAATCACGCAGCGCACTGCGCAGAATGGAAAGCAAGACCTGTTTTTGAAATGGCTTGGGCAGGTAATAAAAGACCCCTGCCGCGATGCCTTCTGCCACTTGCTCCTGCGCGGCGGCGGCCGTTTGCATAATGACCGGGGTATACTTGAATCGTTCGTCTGCTTTGGTTTTTTCCAGAAACTGCATGCCGTCCATACCCGGCATCATGCGATCCAGTAAAATCGCATGCACTTCCTGCCCACTATCCAGCAGGTCAAGCCCTTCCTGCGCCGACTCAACACCGATAAAGACACAATCTGTTTCGTCCGACAAAAACTCTTCCAACATCAACAGATTCGGCTTTTCGTCATCAATAGCAAGAATGGTATAGGTCATGTTCGCGCTGCAAATATTCAAAATCGCGAGCTTACGGCAAAATAGTTAAGCAATCGCAATGTCAGCCTATAACAGCGGGCGGTTATACTCAATCACCTCAAATAAGGCATGCAACTTGGCAATATCGACCATTTGCTTCACCTGACCTTTAGGGTGTCTCAGAATGATTTTCTTGCCCGTCCCGTTAATCTGATCATAGGCATTGAGCAACAAAGCAAGCCCGGCGGAATCGATAAATTCTAATTCACTGACATCCAACAGCAGGCTTTGATATTGCGGTTCCTGCAGCAGCTTGACATAGCCCCAAAACGCCTGTCGATCCTCCATTTTCATATCACCGCTGATATGCACATTAATCTGATTGCCAGTAACTTCCTGATATGACTGCACCGCTCATCCTCCCTGTAACTGTTTGATACACTGCACCTTATTACCCTTGGCATTATAGTCGACCTGATCAAAACTCAGCTCTTTGGCGATCATGATGCCTCGCCCTGTGGACTCATTCGCCTGGCGCGCCACCACATCGGTAAAATAGGCGACGTCAAAGCCCGGCCCTTCATCTTCAATGTCCAGCACGATACGCTCATCTTCCATACGAAAGCCAACCTCAACCCATCGGTCACAATACGGTTCCTGACATGACCGTTTATGCAACTCCACATCTAAATTCATATGTTGGATCAATTGCTTCTTCAGCGCATAATCAATTTCTAAATTGCCATGCTCAAGCGCATTGACCAGTAATTCATAAATCCCAACAATGGCCGATGACGGGTCGGGATAAAACCCGGACAGGAAACGTGACAGGATGCGCATATCGCCAAAGGTGCGCGCCTTAAAACGCGCTTCTTTCAGCATTGCCTTCACATCGAAATGTTTATTGGCAATATCGCGCAACTCGCTATGACGCTTATAATGCTCTATCGCCTTAGCCACGATGGAGAGCAACACGTCTTCCTGCACCGGCTTGGTTAAATAATAAAACACTCCACGTTCAATCGCTTGTGTAATGGTTTCCGTGCCATCAGCTCCTGTCACCATAATCACCGGCTGTTTGAAATTATAGACCTCTGTGAACTGCTCCATAAAGGACAGGCCGTCCATAATCGGCATCATGTGATCCAGCATCACCAGATCCACCCGGTGTTCGGGTGCCGTCATATAATCCAGTGCTTCTTTTCCATGATTCGCTGTCACGACCTTATAACCATGGTTCGTCAGCATATTCTCTAAAATGGCCTGACTGGTCTTTTCGTCTTCAACGACTAAAATGACGTCACTCATCGCCTGCCTCTTTTGCATTGATAGTTATGGTCATCAAGGTCACATCATCCGCAATTTGCGCTGTACTAAATGCCAAAAACTGCTCAGTGATACGGCCGCATAATCTGACATCGCCAACCCCACCATCATGATCGCAATACTGCTGTAGCAATTGCAAAAACGGCTCATCGAACAACTGTCCTTTGCCCGGCCCGTCTGTCCCTGTCTCTAGCAACGCATCGCTATAAATAACCAGACAATCATGATCTTCCAATGTCACATCCGCAATATCATAGGTGGGGGTTTCCACCGCACCCAGCGGCAGGCTGCCATAAGTCAATGCCTGCGGGTGCGCAAGACGTGGCGCCACAATGTAAGCGGGAGGGGCAGCGGCACTGGCATAGCGCAATTGCTGTGTATCCCGATGATATTCAGCCACAAACATTGAGACATAAAAGGGAAATAAGGCACTTTCACGGATCATACCGTTCAATGTCGCCAAAAAACCTGCCGGGCCATCATAAAATGGGGCGGCATGCTGCGCCATGCGATGGAAGGTAACGGCACCATAGGCCGAACGCTCATCATGCCCCAGATAATCAAACTGATAAATCAGTAACGTATCTGAATTATAAGGATAGATGCCCCAGACATCGCCGCCCAACCCATCGCTTTGCTCATGATAACAGGCAATCTCCACGCCATAATGCTTCTCGCAAAATCGGAGATTTCTCTCACTGGAAATAGACGCATGAAGGCGCGTTTCAAGACGTGCGATATTTCCGCGATGCAGCATGATAAAAACACAACAACATGGTGAAACCCTGCCGTTGATGCCACTCTAGATTGTAAGGCGCAACCTTTATTATCTATTTTGATGATATCAGGGTCATTGTTTAGCGAGACTGTGGGAACTCAACAACAAAACAGGCCCCAGCCTGTGCGCGATTTTCTGCCCAGACGCGGCCCTGATGCGCCGTCATAATCTCGGTGCAAATGGACAGTCCAAGGCCAGTGCCACCCGCCCCCGTCTGGGTTTGACTGCTTTGAATGAACGGATCGAAGATATTCTCCAGCTCACTTTCAGGAACCCCCACCCCTTGATCGCATACCTCGCAGCGAATAACTGACCCTGGTGCGGTCAGAATCAACTCGATCGCTTTATGCTCCGGCGTAAATTTAATGGCATTCGACAGCAAATTAATCACCACCTGCTTCATCCGTTCCCGATCAAAAATTGCCATTAAGGGATCATCTGAAGGAGCGGAAACCGTCACAACCAGTTGCTTTTGATCGATAAGATACTGCAACTCGCGAACACAATCCTGAACCATCGTAACAAATGAATGTTCGGCATAGCTGAATCGCATCATGCCTGCTTCCAGCTTTGCCAGGTCGAGCAGGTCATTAATCAGCAACAGCAGTCGCTCGCTGCTGCTTTGTACCACCCCCAGATATTCCAGCTGTTTTTCTTGTGGCATGCGGCCCATTTTTTCAATCATCGACTCAACGAAACCAAGCATTGTGTGCAACGGGGTACGCAATTCATGACTCATATTCGCCAAAAACTGGCTTTTATACACATTCGCCCGTTCGGCTTCGTCCTTTGCATCCCGCAGTTGCTCTTCATATCGCTTGCGCTCGGTAATGTCATGAATTGTGCCGACAAAAAGACGTTCTTTTTCTAACTGCACCTCACCAATCCCTAGTCGCACTGGCACCAACACACCGTCTTTACGCCTGACCTGCACTTCGCGCCCGATGCCAATAATTTTGGCCTCACCGGTCGTCATATAATGCTCAAGATAACCATCATGCTGAACGCGATGCTGGTCTGGTATCAACATCTTGACATTTTGCCCAATTACCTCATCGGCCATGTAACCGAAAATACGCTCCGCTGCCCGATTAAATGCCTGAACAATGCCGGACTCATCAATCGTAATAATGCCATCAACCACCGTATTGACAATGGCGTTGAGCTGTTTGGCGCTCTTCTGCCCTAACTGGCCGTAATATAAATTACGCTGCGTCGTGTAAGTGCCCAGCAACCGTTCAATGGTGCGAATATCCGTACTGCTCCAGGTCACACTTTTACCTTCAACCGTGCGCACCCAGGATTCAAAAGATTGCCGCGGTCCAATGACCCCTGCCTCATCTTTCTGCACCGCTTCGGACGGATTACCCGCCCATTTTTCGGCATAAGCATGCTCAGCCCTGTACCAAAGGATAAATGCATGCCCCGACGAATCCAGCCGGCCTGCGCAGACGCCGCAGACATCCTGACGCCATTCCTGAAAACGAGTGTCATAGGATTCGAGTGACGCCGTAGTAAAAATCGGTCTAGTCACAAGTTGCGCGGTAATAGTCTCCGCCAGGCACGACAGCACCTCTTTCTCAAACGCATGGTCGCCTGCCCATGTGCCGTAGTGATAAACCAAACAGCCATCAGCCTTCAGCAAGTCAGAAAGACGACTCAGTACCTTAGATTGGTTAAATGATTGAGCGTCGAACCCATGCGTATAGCATACATCAACAATCGACCGGATGCTGGACTCTTTACTATCCAGCGCAACCTTACTCTCACCTTGCCAAAGCCAGTCATGGATGACGCGGTAGCGGTCAGCCAAATGCTGACAGACGATAAGCTGATGGCAGCCGAGCGGTATCGGCTTCTTACTATGTGCACCGAACAAAGCTTTTAATTGACCATCTTCCACCACCGAAAAAGACGCCGATGCTCGCACCCCCATATTCTCAAGATAGGCCAGATGTGTTGCCCCAGGCATCCGTGCCAGTGAAAAGGTCAAGTCTAATCCCTGTGCCGCATCGCCCATCTCATTGACAATAGATGCTGGAGATACCCGAATATCTGCCATGGCCCGAAAGCGGTTTTTGGCATATAGAGGGCGAACAGATTGTGGAATATCCGTAGCTGGAAAATGATGACGCATGAGCGACGGCAGCGCCTCATCAGTACATTCGCCAGAGACATAGCCATGACCTTCCTTATCGAATTCGCAATACCAAACGCGCTCATATCCGGTGATTTCTTTGATGGTACGACAGATTTCTGAGCTTAACCCGGCACTTCCTCCTTCATAAGCACTAATGCGCTGCATCTGTTGCACCAACACATAATCCCACATCTGAGAGAATGGGTGGACGATCTCATTGATTTCAATTTCCACACATATCAGAGAATCACTGCGATAGAAGATTGCCGTGCGCGTGAATCGTCCCTGACAATCCGTGACTGAGACCATCTGGCGACCGGTGCCAATCCGCTCCATCATATCGAAGTCATCGTACAATTTCAGGAAATTATCAGCCGTCTGGTCGGCAAAAACATCACGAATAGACTGGCCGATCATGGTAGCGGCAGGCTGTTCAAATAACAGGGGACTATTATCACTTACATAGCGGATAACATGATGCAGTGGATCAAAGGCTAAAAACACAAAGTGTGGTTGAATCGCATGGGTAATGTGATAGCGCTTGCTGTCACATTCTTTCGCATATTCAAGCGCTTTGGCTGATAGAAGACCCGTCATCAAGCGCCTTTCTCATCAGAATAAACGTTTCCATGCTGGCGTGAACAACCGCAGAACGGGAAAGGCCTGCCTCTGCTTCGCAACAATTGATCCATTCCCTGGTCGTCTCCCAATGTTGCTTCACCTGCGTCCCATAGGGGCTGAAAAAACGCGCCGCACACTCAACATCCATATGCTTTGACAAGTGTTTGCGAATCAGCGCTCCTCCCAATGCCGCACCTTCAATGACATACAACACACCAACAAGTGAGGCCAGATCATTCACCTCAGGCGCCTCCGCATCTAAAATGACAGGCACTGCATCATCCGACAAGCTACAGGCAAAAGATAAATCCTGCTCTAGTAAAAAAGTGCGTGGAAAATAGACATACTCATCGTGATGTGTATCAAGATATGCCGTTAACGCTGCTTCCAGCGGCCGATAAAATGACAGCATGGCGGCTAATAATTGCCGGTAATGGGTGTGTGAAAATGGTTCGTCAAATAGTCTCGCCAGCAATGGGCTCGCCTCGGTGCGCTTATGCTCCGCATCCGTCGCTTGTTTCAAATGCTCCGCCAGCGATACATGGGGTGGGGACATAGCACACAGTAGAAGAAGAGGAGCCGGCAACGGCTATGAAAGAACACTTACCATAGCAATGAATGTCACTATCACAAACACAGGATTCCTTCCTGCGCCAAATCACAACCGTTTTATTACTAATATGCTGATTTAAATGATATTTTGTCGAACCT
>CAYSXY010000025.1:0-20111 GCA_964435165.1 uncultured Rickettsiales bacterium | reverse complement strand
TTGTCGAACCTAAAATGCGCTGCATTTTGGTTCTCGCCTAACTCAATAACCAGCTAAAAAGCATCCCTTCGGGAACTTTTTAGCTGGTGCCGAAGAAGGGACTCGAACCCCCGACCTACGCATTACGAATGCGCCGCTCTACCAACTGAGCTACTTCGGCACTAGAAAAAGGAAACGATACGCGGCACTTATTTTTTAAGGCGTGCCCAGATACGTTTTTTGGCGGCATAGAAGAAAATGGTCAGGATGACAAGGTAAATCAGCACCTTGATACCCATCGCCTTGCGTTCTTCCATTTCAGGCTCGGCAGCCCATTGCAGGAAATTCACCAGATCATACGACATTTGATGCAATGTCGCAGTTGTTCCATCCTGATACTCAACCTGATCATCCATCATCGGCGGCGCCATGGCCAGCCACTCACCGGGGAAATAAGGGTTGTAATACATACCATCACGCTCAGGCTCACCTGCCGGTGGATCCTGATATCCGGTAAGCAGCGAGTAGACATAATTAGCACCGTTAGGGCGGGCCTTCACAATCAGCGAGAGATCAACCGGGTACGCTCCGTTATTCGCAGCGCGGGCAGCCTGCTGATTGGGGAAAGGAGCAACAAAGCGATCCGCCGCAATACCGGGACGCTCAAACATCTCGCCCTCGTCATTCGGCCCATCAATTACAAATGCCTCAGACGCCAACTGCTTGACCTCATCCTCGCTAAAGCCAATCTGCATCAAATTACGGTAAGCAATGCGTTTCAAGCCATGGCAGGAAGCACAGACTTCCTTATAGACCTGATAACCACGCTGCGCACTTTGTCTGTCTACCTGACCGGTAATACCATCAAATGGCCAGGCAATTTCTTTCGGTGGCTTGGCATCGGAACCAGCGGCATGAGCCAGGTTAGCCTGCCCCAGCATCACCGTGCTGATCACGCCACATAAAACAAGAATACGTTTCATGACAGTGCTACTCCGCTCTTTCATTCAGGCGGGCGTTCGCCGCCGATAGGTTGCATCAATGCTCTCAGGTAACTGCTTAGGCGTTTCCCACTTGCCTACCAGGGGCATCACAACCAGGAAATGTGCAAAATAATAGAGGGTTGCCACCTGAGCGATCAGTACATACATACCTTCCGCCGGTTTCGCGCCCACCCAGCCAAGCACCAGGCAGGTGACAAAAAACAGCCAGAAAAACCACTTATAAACCGGGCGATAAGCCGTGCTGCGAACCTTGGAACGATCAAGCCAAGGAATGAAGAACAAAATGAAAATCGCAGCAATCATCAACAACACACCGCCGAGCTTATCCGGCACAGCACGCAAAATGGCGTAAAATGGCAGGAAGTACCATTCTGGCACGATATGCGCCGGCGTCACCAGCGGATCAGCCGGAATATAGTTATCCGGATGCCCCAGGTAATTTGGCTGGTAGAACACCAGATACGCGAACAGAATGAAAAACACACCGAATCCGAAGAAATCTTTCACCGTGTAATAGGGGTGAAACGGAATCGTATCTTTCTCTGTTTTCACATCCACGCCCGTCGGATTGTTTGAGCCATGAATATGCAACGCCACGATGTGCAGAACAACCATGCCGACGATGATAAATGGCAGCAGGAAGTGCAATGCAAAGAAGCGGTTGAGCGTGGCATTATCAACGGAGAACCCGCCCCACAGCCAGCTCACAATACTATCCCCAACCAGTGGGATGGCCGAGAACAGGTTGGTAATCACCGTCGCCCCCCAGAAACTCATCTGTCCCCAAGGCAACACATACCCCATAAAAGCAGTCGCCATCATCAGCAGCAGAATCAAAATACCAAACCACCAGAGAATTTCTCTGGGTGCTTTATACGACCCGTAATAAAGCCCACGGAAAATATGGATATAAACGACAGCAAAGAAGAGAGAGGCCCCAACCGCATGCATATAGCGAATCAGCCAGCCATAATTCACATCACGCATGATGCGATCCACACTGTCAAAGGCATGATCAATATGCGGCGTGTAATGCATCGCAAGCACAACGCCGGTAATAATCTGCACCACCAGCACAATGCCCGCCAGTGAGCCAAAATTCCACATATAGCTCAAATTTTTGGGCGTGCGATATTCACCCTGATGCTTCAATGTCGAGAATACCGGCAGACGGTGCTCAATCCAATCGGCGATTTTTCCCATAACCGTAACGTCTCCGTGACA
The DNA here is from genome assembly GCA_964435165.1 of uncultured Rickettsiales bacterium. Classification (GTDB taxonomy): domain Bacteria; phylum Pseudomonadota; class Alphaproteobacteria; order Rickettsiales; family RI-342; genus CAYSXY01. The sequence continues at coordinate 17,904 of CAYSXY010000025.1, read as the reverse complement.
AGCCTTAATTACCCAATTTTAATCGTCGTATCGCTGGTAAATTCATAGTCTGGCACCAGCAGGTTGGTCGGCGCCGGCCCCTTGCGAATACGGCCGGATGTATCATAGTGCGATCCATGGCAGGGGCAGAACCAGCCCTCATACTCACCGGCGCTGTTGCCAAGCGGCACACAGCCAAGGTGAGTACAAACGCCGACCATCACCAGCCACTGCTCTTTACCTTCTTTCACCCGATCCATATCGTCCTGCGGGTCAGGAAGAGAAGCCAGATCCACTGCACGCGCCTGCTCTATTTCTTTCTGGGTACGGTGGCGAACAAATACCGGCTTCCCGCGCCACATCAGCTTAACTTCCTGCCCCGGCTGAATCGGCGCCAGATCAAGTTCTATCGATGCCAATGCCAGCGTATCTGCCGCAGGGTTAAGACTGTCAACGAAAGGCCAGAACGCCGCAGCAGCACCGACTCCCGCCAGGGCAGATGCTGTCAGTACGATAAAATCCCGACGACCTTCGTCGTGTAGCTCTGATGTATCCGTGGGTGACATTGATTACACCTATACTCTTTGCCAGACAAAAACCGCTGGCATCATAATGGTTCTGCCACGCTCTGCAACTGCTCATCGCAATTTCGTGAAAAATTCTATGCAAACAGGGCCTGTCTTGCACACAACATTGCGTCTGCGACGACATCGTTTTGGAGAATAGACACTGGAATGCACGGCATTTTTGCTATAGCTGATCGGATAGCTCTCCGGCGGCCTCATTTGTAACACCGCCCCATTTCGGTGCCGTCATTCATGAACGTATGATAAAGATCACATATGATCCGCCTTGCTCTCTACCAACCGGACATTGCACAGAATCTCGGCACCATCCTTCGCCTGGGCGCGTGCCTGGGCGTGCCCATTGATATTATCGAACCGTGCGGGTTTCCACTCGACGACAGGCGCCTGCGCCGTGCCGGGATGGATTATATGGATAAGGTCGAGATGATCCGCCACGCAAGTTGGGAACAATTTTGCCACAGCTATGCATCCAACCGCTTACTGTTAATGACAACCCGCGCCGACATGACATATATCAATCATCGATTCAAAGCCGGTGATATAATGCTATTTGGTCGCGAATCCGCCGGGGTGCCGGACGAGGTGCATCGCACAGCAGATAAGCGCCTGTCCATTCCCATGCAGCCGGGCACACGCTCACTCAATGTCGCAATGAGTGCCGCCATGGTCACAGGGGAAGCCCTGCGCCAGCTTGGCTGCCTCGACGGAATGTCACAATGAAAGGAAGTACCACATGACTGCCTCCACCGCCCATGCATCACACGATAGAGATGAGGGAAATGCCGCCATGGACGAAAGCATTCTGGAAAATCACCGCAGCCGTGCCAGTGAGTGGTTCCGTGAGTTGCGCGACCATATCTGCGAGGCCTTTGAAGAAATAGAGCAGGATGTCGGCGAGCATGACCCGCTGCATGACAAACCGGCCGGTATGTTCGAGCGCAAAACATGGCAACGGCCGGACCCATCTGGTGGTGATGGCGGCGGCGGTGAAATGTCTGTCATGAGAGGACGAGTGTTTGAAAAAGTCGGGGTAAACATCTCCACTGTCTATGGTCAGTTCACGCCGGAATTCGCTGCCCATATTCCGGGCGCGGATAAAGACCCATCCTTTTGGGCCAGCGGCATTTCGCTGGTGGCCCATATGCAGTCACCGCATGTGCCGGCCGTGCATATGAACACACGCTTTATCACCACCACCAAAACGTGGTTCGGCGGCGGAGCGGATTTAAACCCGATTTACCCCGACAAGCAGGACACCACCTTCTTCCACGATCAGCTTAAAAGCTGCTGTGACCGGCATGACCCTGACTACTACCCGAAATTCTCCAAATGGTGCGATGAATATTTTTTCATCAAACACCGCAATGAATCGCGTGGCGTTGGCGGCATTTTTTACGATTATCTCAACACCGATCAATGGGAGAATGATTTTTCCTTCACCCAGGATGTCGGCCGCACCTTTTTAGAAACCTTCACCGCCCTGGTGCGCCTGCATATGCACACCCCATGGACCGCCGATGAGCGAGAGCATCAACTCATTCGCCGTGGTCGCTATGCCGAATTCAATCTCGTCTATGACCGGGGCACCAAATTCGGCCTCGCCACCGGCGGCAACACTGAGGCAATTCTCATGTCACTCCCGCCTGAAGCCAAATGGCCATAACTACAGAATAACGCCTGAAACAAAGCAGTATATGCCCTGATTCGATTGATTTATTTTTTAATTCCTCTATCTAAATGCCATTTTCGAACACAATGCATAATCAATAATAGGAATTCACCATAGCGATGACTGATTACACGAGCTACGACGATAGCGTCATTAATGCCCTAAAAAAAAGCAATGTGCTGCGCGACAATCCTGATGCTGAAATGATATCTGTTTTCGCACCGAATTTTGATGCCAAAACAATGTCAGTATCTCCTGCTGAGGCAGGCCGTCAACTCGTTGCCTATTTCACAACAACACCTCCGTATAATAATACGGATTACCTAACACGTATCTGCTGCGCCGGCGCGCTAAATGGTCAATGCTGTGATATTAACAGCAATCCCGAGGCGCGCGAATTTGCTATTGCTTACACCGCACATCTAACAAATTACCTGATGCATGAGCTTGATATTAGTTTGGAAACACTGATTGAGGGTACAACCAGCGACCAGCTGTTGCAGGGTGGATGCTCAACAAACGAGCAGGCTCGCGCAGCCATGAAAACGCATGTTGAGCCGGTCTTGTCTGAACTAGGCTGAGTCTCTATCTATGGGGATTGATCACACCACCCCTAACGTTCTGCATAGTCAGGAAGTGATCGTTCCACTAGAGGGCGAGCATTCCGGGCATATACAGGAACTGGTCAACAGTGCGTTAGGGGCCGTTGGCATTGGCGCGCTGGTACTCTCCCCTTATGCGCTAGACCGGCTGGGCGTTGGTTCACAATATCTTGATTTTCTGGGTGACTTCAATTGCTGCCCCTTGATTCGCAACAGCTGGAACCGCTGGGGGTTGGCTCATAAGCTACCAAAAACAAAATTACACGAAGAGACCTATGGTATTTCTGGCGCAACAGCCGCCATGTTAAGTCACTTGCCGAATGTTGGGCAGCCTTTTCGCGACATGGATCCTGAACATCCGGCACTCAAATCGATCACCAATAAGCTAGGTGACTTTTTCGATATGGGCTTCACCCTACGTGAAGGACAATTAAGCAATGCCATTGCATCAGGCGGCATCATCGTGGCGGGACACTATGCAGGCTCCGGCATTCAAGAGCTGGAACGACAGGCTGGTGGCAATGGAATGATTGGCGGAGCGGTGCAAACGCTCTCACAATTATTTGGCGTGGTGGTGGCACTACCTGCCATTTTGCCCGGCATTGGCCATGCTATCCAATTTCTCTCGGCCGTAGTAGGGCTGGACACTGTAGATATGCGTCGATTAGAAGCAAACGGCCCTGGCTCTGTCATCACGGCCCTGCTTGGTAAAGCCCCAGGCAGTTGCACAGCCAATAAAAAGCTGGATTACAGCGCATATAGTGCCGCATCCTTGCCATTGGCCGCGGCGTGTTGTGCCATTCCCGCGATCATCGGCTCGCTGCCTTTTATTTTTTCGCGTTTCAAACGCCATCAGGAGACAGATCTCTCTGACCAGTCGCTCTCTGGTATATGCGGCTACCATGATAGTATTGCCGAACTACAATTACGCGATATGAACAGCCTCGAAATCATGCGTAATAAGGTGAGCCATCATATCGATCGCCTGAAAAACCAGCCACCGAACTTGTTTGCGCGCGCCGCCACTGCTGCAACCGGAATCGCCACCGGCCTGCTTGCCTTTATGGGCCAGCGGCAAACCTACCTCAAGCGCCAGCAAGAAATCATAGCTGAGCGTGAAGAGGATATTATTACGGCAAAAAAGGCAGAAGAAGAAGGCTCAGACGTTGCCGCTACACTCAAATTCAACGCTGCACGGAGAAATTTTTGGCAAGTGGCCGATCTGGAAACAGAGCCACCTGATGATCATGCGCTGGCATGGAATTGCGCTGGATGCCAAGGCTGTGGCCAAATGGAAGGATGCTACCCAACCTATATTCCAAAAAACCGAGCTATTGATTCATCACATCCGGATTATAAAACATATCGGAGAGATTTAGTTGCAGCACGACGTGACGGGATTCATTTTGGGTTTAATCCCAACTCAGCAAATAACGAAGAACAACGAATAGGCACCGAATACCTCGCAAACAGAGAAGCCGGCAAACTTAACCACTGGAATCAGCAACATAATATCTATGATGGCAGTAGAGAATATGAAGGCGCCCCCAAAGCAGATACAACGGAAATTAAACCGGGAGAGCTAGAAGCACGGCGTGACGAGGCAGTTGTTATACAAAAACGTCAGCAGGTCTTTAGCGTTGCCTCATCTATCGGCATTGGGGCCGGTATCTTCGGATTGATGAACCACCTGCTGGGGCGCGGCAACCGACAAGATATCAAGCAACTCTCACGTGATCTGATGTTAATTGATGCCGTCATTGCTGAACGACAACCATTACATACAACTCAGGATCATGACATCACCGATGCCGCCATGAAGCAACGCCATCAATTTGCCACGGAAGCGGTTGCGGCCTGAGTTGGTCAACGGTTGACCAAATAATTCGGCACCTATAGGCGTTTGCGCTAAGAGAAGGATGGTGTCGCTACAGCCTCGCGACTGTCTCTGTCATGCAAGGGCGAGTAGCGAAAACAGCAAACCAATTGGCTAAGCCGGGGCATGCATCGCGCCAATTCAAATGTTCATGCCGTAAATCAAGATAACCCAGCGCGCAACCAAGGGTGACATGAAACAGGGTAAGACGCTCTGATATAATGTCTGCCTCTGATTCTAACAGCGCCAGCGTACGCATAATCGCCGCCTCTTGCCGGGTTTTCCATTCCTGCCATTGCGTCGCTTCTGGCCGCTTACCTTCCATCGTCAACCGCACAGCATGATCCATCACCCCTTGCGCCAGCGCTTCCCGCCGCCACATCGCCAGCCGTGCCTCGGGGCTTTGTGGAATCAGCGGCTCACCTTGCCCAACATGGTCAAGATAAGCACTAATCACTCCACTTTCAGTGTAATGCACCCCTTCATCCGTCACCAGTGCTGGAATCTTACCCGTCGGATTTACCGCCAGAAAGTCAGGGTCATTGTCCGTCGTGATAACCGGCACTAATGTTAGTGCCAGCTGTTTTTCAATCGCCACCGCCCGCACCCGCCTCGCATAGGGCGATGCTTCGGAATAATAGAGTGTCATGGTCATGATGAAAACTCCTCACACACCACAATAAAAAAACCGAGAGCTGCAGAAAATAGATAGAGAATGTTAGCCAAGGACCATGGAGGGCGAGACAGCCTCATCACCGAGCGCCTCAGCTACGGCGGCATGGGTAATGCGGCCGCCACATACATTCAGCCCGTTCATCAGATGCTTGTCATCACGCAGCGCCTGACGGAAACCTTTATTGGCCAGTGCAATAGTGTAAGGCAGCGTCGCATGCTCCAACGCCTGCGATGAAGTGCGCGCTGCCGCCGCCGGCATATTGGCTACACAATAATGAATGACGCCATCCACCTCATAGACCGGATCATCATGCGTCGTCGCCTTACTCGTCTCAGCACATCCGCCCTGATCAATCGCCACATCGGCAATCACCGCGCCACGCTTCATTTTTTTCAAATGACGTTTTTGAATCAGCTTTGGCGCCGACGCACCCGGAATCAAGACCGCGCCAATCACCAGATCGGCCTCATAGATATATTTCTCAAGGCTTTGCAGGGTGGAATAGACCGTCGTAATACGCGAGCCGAAAATATCATCCAAATAAGATAAACGTGGCAGGGATTTATCAAGAATCGTCACCCGTGCTCCCATGCCCACGGCAACTTTGGCAGCATTGAGGCCGACCACCCCACCGCCGATAATCGTCACCTTACCCGCTGGCACGCCAGTCACACCGCTGAGTAACACCCCGCGCCCACCCTGACGCATCTCAAGGGCATTCGCCCCGGCCTGCACGGACAAACGCCCGGCCACCTGACTCATCGGCGCCAGCAACGGCAGGCTGCCATCATTGGCCGTTACCGTCTCGAACGCAATCGCCACCGATTTGCTTTCTTTAAGAAGCTCCGCCTGTTTGGGATCCGCTGCCAGATGCAGGTAACAGAAAATGACCTGCCCTTCGCGCAGCATCTTGCACTCCACTTCCTGCGGCTCCTTCACCTTCACAATCATGTCGGCGCGGCCATAGACTTCATCAGCCGTGCTGGCGATTAACGCCCCGGCGGTTTGATATTCCTTGTCGTCAAACCCCACATCATAACCGGCTTTGGTCTCGACAATCACCTGGTGCCCATGCATCACCAACTCCGCGACACCTGCGGGGGAGATGCTGACCCGATATTCACGATTTTTAATTTCCTTCGGCACACCAATGAGCATGAGTCATAATCCTGTCTTGAGGGATGAATAAAGACAGCAACGCTTTAGAAGGAATTGTACCGGAAATCAAACGCTACTTATGGCACAGCGCACTATAAACGATACAAACGGTGCTTGTTAAAAAATCAGGCGCCCACCCACAACCAGCGTGTGCGTCTGCACGTCACGGTCCGAGACTTGCGTGATATTCACCAGCGGCACGAACCCGTCATTATAGAGATATTCCGCACCGAGATAGAGATTCTCAAACACCCGGACTTCATAACCGGTCACCGCCTGAATCATCCGCTCAAACTCGGTGCCATCATCGCCCTGCTCACCATAGCCGAAGACCAGCGAGAGTTTAGCCGGGCGGGCATACACCATATGCTTCCAGGCCGCCTGACCGGTGATAGCCGTCACCTGCCAATCAGTCGCCGGCCAGCGACGTTCTGTTTGGGTGAATTCCGCCATCACGTCAAATGAAGGAGTATTCAACTCAATATTCAGATCATAGGCCCCATTGCGCACTAGCTGATTAACCGGCGCCCCCACCAAGTCTCCACGCGTGTGGTGGGTAAAATCGCGATTATAAATGGTGCTGTAAAGATAGCCACCACCCAGATGCAAAAACGCGTCATCCCACACCTCAAAGCTCTTACGCAGGTTGATGGCAAAATTGCTCATCTGGTCGGTTTCTTCATTATCCGCCACGCGTAGCTGCCGCCCGCCATTAATGCCAGTCAGCACCACATCCCAGCCATGATCATAATAGCCGACACCAATCACCGGGTCATCGCTCACTGCCTGGAAATAGTGATTATTCATCGTATGCGTAAACGGGTTGTAGCTCTCCATTCGACCAAAATCGATGCTGTTGCGGCCAAAAAATCCATAAAAAGGGCTTTCATCGAGATTACCGATCGTCACAAATGCTTTGCGCATTTGCAGCTCTTCCTGCCCCGGATATTCAGTCTCCGTATACTCAATCTGGCTGTAGGCGGTCAGCCAGTCATTCACAGGCACGGTTACACCTAACGCCGCCAGTTGAATCACAGCCCGCGTTCCGCTATCGCCGGAATGTTGATTGGGAAAGCGCGACAGAATGGGGAATTTGCCCGTTTCATTGGTGGTCTCAGCCATCAGGGTGCCTTTGAGCATGCCACTCAAATACACATGGCCTGGATCCAATTCGCCATTCTGCACGGCCATGAGCTGACGACGGTTCTTGCCCACCACCCAGCGCTGCAAATGCAGCATATCATCGGCATAAGAGGTGCTGGTGCGAAGCATCCCGCCGGCATTCTCCGCTTTATCTAACGCATGCTCGGCCTTGACCGCGGCCTGCACGGCCACCGCCCGTTCTTCTTTGTCGCGGGCTGTATTATGTTCCAGCTTTCGCTCCAGATGCATAATCTGTTGCTGAAGTTGCTGCACCTGCTGGCGGAGCGTATCGAGCGATTCCTGCGAAAGCTCCTCTGCATTCGACGTAAGCGGAAATATAGCAAACGCAATCATCGTCACAAGGGCGCAATGGCGCATCAGCATTCGTATCATCTTTCTGTGCCTTTATTGTCATGATGGACACATAAGATACGATAATTTCATTGCATTTCAGTTAGAAGTTCGTTTCAGTTTTATTACTTACTAGGCTCTATTGAGATTTGAGAATGACATGGGTTTGAGATAATTTTTAAGCGAAAAGGCCTTGAGATTTTGAGTAATAGTGGTTCTATTTCGAATAAATCAAAAGGCATTTGCAGCAAAAAAGCATCCAAAGACAATCATGATTCAAATCTTAACAGAGCCTAACCATTCAACATTCAGGCTTTTGTTCATTTTTAGACGGACTGGAATGCTCCACCACATAATGACGCACCCTCAATAAAAGCAATACACCGGGCACGGCCAGCACTAATGCCAGCACAAAAAACCCTTCCCATCCCAGCGGTGTAACAAAAAAACCGGCACTGGCATTAAGCATTGTCCGCCCAACGGCCGCAAAGGAACTGAGCAGGGCATATTGTGTCGCAGTGAAATGCAAATTACACAAACGGCTGATAAAGGCGATAAAAGCAGCCGTCCCCATCCCGCCACTGACACTGTCCGCCGTGATCGTGATGTAGAGCAACCACAACTCCGCGCCCATTTGCGCCTGCACCACAAAGGCCAGATTCGTGATAATTTGCAGAATACCGGAGATCCAAAGCGATGAAATCAAGCCAAGCCGCGAGACCATCACCCCGCCCAGCACCACGCCAATGGATCCGGTAACAATACCAAGCGTGCCGGACGCGAAGCCGATATCGGCCTCGCTGAAGCCAATATCAAGCAAAAAGGGATTGAGCATGGCCATGGAGAAGGCATCGCCAAATTTAAACAGCAACACGAATAGTAAAATCGTACGCCAGCCTTCTCGTCCCATAAAATCAGCAAAAGGCGCCAGGAAAGAGGTTAACATCCACTGCCGGGCCGGGTGCAGGCGCTCTGTCTGCCTCGCTGGCACCATGAACAGCGTCACCAGCAAGAGCAGCGCCACCACCGCAAAACCACCTAAGTAGAGCGCCAAACTGCGCCTTAACTCAAACCAGCCCAGCGTCTCATGCAGGCTGGAGATCGACAATATCGTCACTAATGCAAGCAAAGTCAGCAATGCCCAGCCCCGCGCCCGTTTGAGCCGCCGGGCTGATTCCGGGGTCAGGCTGGTATCACGATCCACATCGGGACGGACGCGTGGATGCGGCTCACCTATCAACAGCGCCGTGACACTGCCCAAGAGTAACGGGATGATCATCAGCATAAACACCACCGGCCAGGGTAGAAATCCAGCCAAAATCAGTGCCCCACCAAGTGACACCCACATGCCAAGGCGATAGCCGAGCACCACCGTTGCCGCCCCGGCGCCCTGCTCATCTTCCGGCAATAATTCAACCCGATAGGCATCGATCACGATATCTTGTGTCGCGGAACATAATGCCACGAGAAAGGCAAACCAGGCCGTCAGCCACAAGCTCTGCTCAGGTGACGAACTGGCCAGGCCCAGCAACGCCAGTACCAGCAATCCTTGCACAAAGAACAACCAGCCGCGTCGCCGCCCAAAACGCCCGGTAAGAAACGGCAGATGCACCGAATCAATCAGCGGCGCCCAGACAAATTTCAAGGCATAGGGCACCCCAAGCACCGAAAACAAACCGATCGATTCAAAACTCACCCCGGTGCGATACAGCCAGGCACTGAGCGTGCTGCCTGACAATGCTAGCGGCAACCCGCTCGCAACACCGAAAAAAAACACCGCCAGCATCCGCGGGCGGGTATAGAGTCTCACGGATTGAATAACGCTCCCGCCTGCGCTGCTCACGCCTCTTCCAGCCTGCTATAAACCAGGCGCAACGCCGAATGTGGCTTGTTAGCGGGTGAAACGCTCTTGGCATGCTGCAGGGCGGAGTCAATTTCCTCAATGATATCGGCAAACAAATCATCGCGCAGCTGGTTGTTTTCCTGCGCAATGTCGCGACATTGCCGCTCAAGCTGCAACACACGATTTTGCCGCTTCAGACGCTGCAACTCTGTCTCTAACGTAGTGAATGAGGAGGACTGACGTAATCGCATCGCCACCATACAATCTATAGTGTTAGTATAGATATGTCATAACAAGATTTAGATAGCCGATGCAAGCGTGAATCGCATCATTCACGCAGCACGGACCACCTCATCCAGTGGCTCCTGCGAACGCGCACCCATTTGTGTGATAATATGTCCGGCTAATTTCGAGCCTAAATGGCCACACTGCTCCAGATCATAGCCATGCGTCAGCCCATAGAGCACCCCGGCAGCGTATAAATCACCTGCACCGGTCGTATCCACCACCTCACCATGCACTTCGGCATGTACGGCGACCTCATCATCACCATTAAGCAACACCGAACCACCGGCTCCGCGCGTGAGTGCAGCAAGCTCCACCCAACTGCGAATCATCTTTTTTGCCTTGGAGAAAGATTCGGTCTGCACTAACGCTTTCGCTTCACCTTCATTGGCAAAGAGGATATCCACATGATCCATCGCCAGCAGCAGAAATTCATCACGGTGGCGGTCTACACAGAATGTATCGGATAATGACAACGCCACCTTCGTATCTGCCTGCTGTGCCACCTTCATCGCATAACGCAGTGCGTCTTTGGTTTCCGGCTCATCCCATAGATACCCCTCAATATAAAGCACTTCGCTCTGGGCAATCAGATTTTCATCAATATCGCTTTCGCGAATAGATGAACAGGCGCCAAGAAACGTATTCATCGTACGCTGCGCATCAGGCGTCACGCAAATCAGGCAGGTAGCGGTTGGCTCACCCTCCGTCGCTGCCAGCGTATCGAAACGCACACCGATAGACGTCAGATCATGGCGAAAGATCCGCCCCAATTGATCGTCATAAACCTTACCGATAAAGGCCGTCTTGGCACCCAGCCCGGCGAGACCCGCCAGCGAATTGGCGACCGATCCGCCGGATGATTCCGTTGTTGATCCCACCTTATCATACAATGCCTGACTGCGATCAGCACTCACCAGCATCATCGCCCCTTTCTCCAATCCTTCACGCTCAATGAACTCATCAGGGGTATGCGCCAATATATCAACAATGGCATTACCAATGCCGGTGACATGGAGGGGTTTGGTCATGATCGAATCCTTATCATTGTGAAGTGGTATGGCTATGACAGCACACAGGCATCTGCCAGCATATGCCGCGCTTTTTCTAAATCCTCAGGCGTGTCAACGCCCAGTGGCATGTCATCGACAACCGCCACATCGATGCGCATGCCGGCCTCCATGGCGCGCAACTGCTCCAGTCGCTCACGTTGCTCAAGCCCTCCGGGTGGCAGCGACACAAACCGTGCGAGCGCATCTCGCCGATAGGCATAAATGCCGATATGGTGATAATAGGGCACAGACATATCGACACCATTCACCGGTAGCATGCCAAGCTGCCTGCTATCAAACGGAATCGGTGCCCGGCTGAAATAAAGGGCGCGCGCCTGACCATCCACCGCATGCATGGCTATTTTCACAATATTCGGGTTGGCAACATCCTGACTATCCGTAATCCGCACCGCCAGCGTGGCAATATCCACATCCGGATTTCGCTGCAAAGGTTGCAGGACAGCATGCACTGCCTCCGGCCTTAATGTTGGCAGATCGCCCTGCAAATTGATGACTATCTCCGCTTCCGGGGCTGCCTGCTGAACCGCCTCCCATACGCGATCCGAACCGGAAGGATGATCGGCACGCGTCAATACGGCACACCCTCCAGCATCTGCCACAGCATCAGCGATTTCCTGCTCGGCGCAGGCAACAATTACCTCACCAAGCTCCGCTTCCATCGCCCGGCGCCAGACATGGACGATCATCGGCTCTCCATGGATATCTGCCAGCGGTTTGCCCGGCAGGCGGCTCGACGCCATGCGCGCCGGAATAACGATCACAATGTCATTCATGCGGGCAGCCTCCAGCCTGACAATGCAGCTAAATGCGGAAATATCGCGCTGATTCTGTCATGCCGGTTCTGAGCACTCATCGGCGTTAACGACGCACCCCAGACGGGTGACGGCCAGGCACGATCCGACTCATACCGCGCAATCACATGGATATGTAATTGCGATACAATATTACCGAGCGCCGCTATATTCAGCTTATCGGGAGCAAAACAACACTGCATCGCCTCGCTTACCCCGGCGATTTCATCCATAAGCTGAAATCGATCTTCACGAGGCAAATCAATAATTTCACGAAGCTGAGGGCGCTGAGGCACCAATATCACCCAGGGAAATTCCTTCGCATCCATCAGCCGAACCTGACACAGTGGCAATGCGCCCATTTCAATGCTGTCACGTGCAAGGCGGCTATCCAGCTCTGCGTGCTCAGAGCCGCCCTCATCTGCAGCTGCATGTGTCAACATCCCGATACATCCAATAAATTAGACAGCGAATCGTGTGAATTCATCGCTAATGTGAAAAAACGCTTTAACCTAGCGCCTGCACGCGTTATTTATCAAGCGCCTTATTTCCATCAATTGCTGTGAGACTACCTCAGAGGGGATTATGTCAGGTCTGGAACTCAATAAATTTGCCGCTTCTGTTTTACTCGCCGGGCTGATTGCCATGATTGTAGGCACCGTTGCAGACGTACTGTATTATGGTGGCATGCATAGCGGCCATCCCGAAAGTGCCGAGATGAAACGCGGATACCAGATTGACGTAGCCATTGGGGATAGTGACATCACGCCAGTGGAAGAAGAAGTTGAAGTGATCGATATTGTGGCGCTGATGAGCGTGGCTGACCCTGCCGCCGGAGAAAAGCTCTATAAACGACAATGCGCTTCGTGCCATGGAGTTGATAAAGGTGGCAAACATAAAGTGGGGCCGAATTTATGGGATGTTGTTGGCATGGAGAAAGCCCACCATGCTGATTTTAATTACTCCAGCGTTTTAGCTGGGATGGAAGGTGTGTGGACCTACGAAAATTTGTTCTATTTCCTCAAGCGTCCGCGTGATTACGCCAAAGGCACCAAAATGACTTATGCCGGGTTTAAGAAAAAGAATCAGGATAACGCCAATGTCATCGCTTACCTGCGCGCACAAAGCGATAATCCCGCACCACTGCCCTGATATTTCTCCGTGCAGTGAAGAGGGGAGGCTTCACGCGATGGATACATTCACCGACATCATCACCATTCATAGCACCTATCTCTGGCTCATCTTGGGTGCATCGCTGATTCTGGCCGAAATGCTGCTTTTTCCTGGCATGGGGTTGCTCTTTGCCGGACTCGCGGCCCTTTCCGTCGGTATTTTAACTGGCATCGGCCTGTATGCCGAAACGGATTATCTCCTGCAAATCGGCACGTTTCTGGTACTGACCGGCATCTGGGCCGCCATATTGTGGAAACCTCTTAAACGATTCGGCGCAGAACCCAGCAGCGGTGTGACCTATCGCAACATCGTCGGCACCACGGGCAAAATTTCATCGACGGAACTTAATAGGCAGGATGGCGGGCAGGTGCGCTGGTCAGGCACCATCATGCAGGCCAGGCTTGATGAGCAGAGCAGCCGGGAGACACTGTCGAAAGGCACCGGCGTGACCATTACAGGTATTGCCGGCAACATTCTTATTGTGCGCGCCAATGATGATCCTCCCTCTGGCGAGGAATCAGACCAAACAGACGCCATCACAGAAAAATAACCGACAATCAGGAGACAAGTCATGGAATTACCTGCGTTGATTGCCCTTGGGATCATCCTCGCCGCCCTGGCGTGGATGACCTACAAAGTCGTGCCACAGCAATCGGCCTGGATTGTCGAGCGTTTCGGGAAATATGACCGCACGCTGGAGCCGGGCCTGCGTCTGTTGATTCCGATTTACGAGCGCATTTCCTACAAATATCACCTGAAGGAGCGCGCCATTGATGTGCCGGAGCAATCGGCTATCACCCGCGATAATGTCGCGCTGATCATGGATGGTGTCATTTACGTCCGTATTATCGACCCGGTGGCGGCAGCTTATGGGGTGGATAATCCTATTTATGCCGTCAGCCAGTTGGCACAAACCACCATGCGTTCGGAAATCGGCAAGCTCACACTTGACCAGACCTTTGAGGAACGCGAAATGCTCAACGCCAATATCGTCAACGCTATTAATGAAGCCGCCAGCACCTGGGGCATTCAATGTATGCGCTATGAAATTCGCGACATCAACCCGCCGCGCACCGTGCTGGAAGCGATGGAATTACAAGTAGCTGCCGAACGCCGCAAACGGGCAGAAATTCTCGAATCGGAAGGAAAGCGTCAGGCGCAAATCAACATTGCCGAGGCCGATAAACAGGAAGTTGTGCTGGAATCCGAAGGCGCCATGACCGATCAGATCAACCGTGCCAAAGGGGAAGCCGAAGCCATTCGCTCGGTCGCCGATGCCACGGCAGAGGGCATTCAAAAAGTGGCGCAAGCCATCATTGCCCAGGGCGGCGAAGAAGCTGTAGCACTCAAAATCGCCGAGAAATATGTCGATGCTTTTGGCAAACTGGCCAAAGAAAGTACCACCGTCCTGCTCCCGGCCAATGCGAACGATGCTGGGTCGATGGTCGCGCAGGCTCTGACTGTCTTCGATACCATTCGCAGTGACGTCGGCGCTCGCAGCGCATCAACCCCACCCAAACCATGGCAAGGATAGATCAATAATGCGCCAGATACTCTTACGGCTCGTCCTGTGCATCGCCGTCGCATTGAGCGCGGCATATACCCATGCCGCCGAGCAAACCACCACTGCCCATGGTTTGTCATTGTTCGGTAGCCTCAAATATCCGGAGAACTTTACCCATTTTGACTATACCAATCCGAAAGCTCCAAAAGGCGGAGGCATCACACTGGCCGCCATCGGCAGCTTCGACAGCCTGAACCCTTTTATTCTGCGCGGCGATGCTGCAGCGGGAACGCGCTATCTCTATGATAGTCTTCTGGTCTCCAGCGGTGACGAACCATCGAGTGAATATGGCCTGCTGGCCGCATCCGTCACCCGGCCTGATAGCAATGAATGGGTAGAATTCGTCTTAAGACCCGAGGCAACATGGCATGACGGCACGCCCGTCACGGCGAAAGATGTCGTTTTCACCTTCAATGCCTTAATGGAACATGGCTTGCCGCATTACCGCACCTATTATGCCGATGTCGAAACGGTAGAAGCGCGTGATGAGCGTACTGTGCGTTTCAACTTCAAGCATGGCAATAATCGTGAACTGGCATTGATTTTGGGGCAAATTCCTATCCTTCCCGCTCATTATTATGGAACCGAAGAAGGCAAACAGGCATTTGATGAACCGACCCTGACTCCACCTCTCGGCAGCGGACCGTATCGCATTGCTGAAGTCAAACCTGGAACGTCGATTGTCTATGAACGAGCAGATGATTATTGGGGTAAAGACCTGCCGGTCAATCGCGGTCATTATAATTTCGACCGTATCCGTTATGATTATTATCGTGATGAGTCCGTGGTGGTCGAAGCGCTTAAAGCCGGGGAATTCGATTTTCGTCAGGAGAACATCGCCCGTATCTGGGCCACCGCCTATGAAACAGATGCCATCAAAAATGGCACCTTGAAAAAAGAAATGGTCTCACACGGCCTGCCTGCCGGCACTCAGGGTTTTTGGTTCAATACCCGCCGCGATAAATTCAGTGATCCACGGGTACGCAAAGCGCTCACCCTGGCCTATGACTTTGAATGGGCCAACAAACACCTCTTCCACGACGCCTACACGCGCACGATCGGCTATTTTGATAATTCGGACTGCGCCGCCCATGAACCTCCTTCCCAGGCAGAGCTAGCTTTGCTTGAACCATATAAAGAGCAACTCCCTGAAGAGGTATTCAGCACCCCGTTTTCGCTTCCGGTGACGGATGGCAGCGGACGCAACCGTGAGCAGTTACTCCAGGCGCGCGAATTGTTGCGCGACGCAGGCTGGACGATCCAGAACAAACAATTAGTGCATGAAAGCAGCCCGGACAAACCCTTCACCATTGAGTTTCTACTCAACAGCAAGACGTTTGAGCGAGTCGTCGCGCCCTATCTCGACAATCTGGCAAAGCTCGGCATTCAGGGGAATATCCGCATTGTCGACGATGCCCAGTATCAAAAGCGCGTCGAGCAATTTGATTTCGACATGATCGCTACCATCTATGGCCAATCCCTCTCCCCCGGTAACGAGCAGATGAATTACTGGCACTCGTCAACGGCTCAGGTGGAAGGCAGCCGCAACTACGCCGGCATCAGCCACCCGGCGATCGATCAGATGGTCGAATCACTCATTAACGCGGGCAGCCGCGATGAGCTCATCACCGCCTGCCGGGCACTGGATCGCGTACTATCCTACGGATACTATAATGTACCGCATTGGCATTTAGGCAAATTCCGCATCATTTACTGGGATAAGTTCGGCCAGCCGGAGACACGCCCGCGCTACAAACTTGGCTTTCCTGACACCTGGTGGTGGGACGAATCCAAAGCCACAAGCTTAAAAACACAATAGGCATGTCATAATTATTCCTGATGATCCACGAGTGAATGCCCATTGATATGCTGCCCGTCATGCAGCAACGGATCATACATAAAGCCTTCGGCAAGCACACGGTGAGAAAGCGACATCGGCGCATGTGTAGCAAGATAAGCCTTGCCCTCCGCATTCACCCCCTCATATCGGCCAGTCACCCAACCCCGACAGTTTGGCGCCCCGCATTGGCAATGAAATTGCGCAAACAACGTATCTTCCGTACTCGCATAATCCATGGTTAAGGGCATCCCGGCCTCGATATCCTGAATACAATAGACGCGCTGCTGATGCATATCCACAATCACATTCGGATTACAGCTATGAAGCAGATACCCGACAAAATACGGATCATGCAGATAATCTCCAGCGCCACGCTGAAGGCTGTGCTGAATAACATCTCCCACCTTTTCTGCCAGAAAAGCTCCAACCAATTCACCACGCATAAATGGCCGCCGCGCAAAGATACCCATGCCACAACCATCAGCGTGTGTTTTCACAATATCCAAATGGGTGGGTAACATGCCTATAATCTGGCTGTCCGCGTCCCGAAGGCAGGCACTCACAAACGAGTCAGGATAAATAGAAGGGTTCGGCATCGACGTTACTCCTCTGCACAATGCGATGATAAAACGGGAAATCCATTCAATGTCGTGGAATATGTCGTGGTGTATGCACCAGTATGCGCCAGCACGACGCGATCTCCAGGACGCAACTCCAGCGGCAACTGATAACCGAAACACTCCTGGTAAATTACATCATTGGAATCACAGGTCTGCCCGGCCAGAATCACTGGCCCGGTCTCACCTTCACAGTCCGACAGCACCGGATAGTCAATGTCCTCCTCGACCAAGCCACCATAACGCCCGATATCGAGATACACCCAGCGCCATCCGGCGCGTTCTTCGCAAGGCGTCACCAGCACTACTTCAGCCTCGATAGACCCGGCATCGCCTACCATATAACGTCCCGGTTCCGTGTAAATGAGCGGTGTGTCGCCAGCAAACGCTTCGGTCGCATAAGATGCGATCGCCCTGCCATACTCCTCAATGGGCGGTACAGGCTCTCGGTATGAGACAGGAAATCCTCCGCCCACATTCATCACCCGTAATGTCTCTATCCCAACATCTGCCAGTCGGTCAAAAATCATCGCAGCCTGATGAATCGGCACACGCCACGCGCTGGGATCAAGCTGCTGCGACCCCACATGAAAAGAGACGCCCACAGGCACCAGCCCAAGCTCTTTCGCATATTGCAGCCAGATAATGGCCTTTTCCGGTGAGCAGCCAAATTTGAT
>CAYSXY010000024.1:0-31556 GCA_964435165.1 uncultured Rickettsiales bacterium | reverse complement strand
ACACTATGCAGCAACATTACAATGGTTAAAATAATCGTAAACAGAGCCTAGAAGAAGAACTATCTGATGATCAGTTAAAACAACACGTTAAGCGAACGAGTTTTGTGCTGCAAAGTCCTGACCAGTTTGGATTGACGGTACCTGACGAGCTTAGGCCGCATCAAACCGATGTGCAGCATTCAACAAGTTACATACCTTCTGATCGCTTGCAGCAAGAGGGGATGGAATCAATCAATCAGATAGTGAATGATGCCTGTGCTCTGGTATTAGAAAAATGTCGGCAAGATCCTGATAACTCAGAACAGATACTGGCTGATCACGCTATTATTATTCAAACAGAAGACGGTGAGCAGTATGTTGATATGAAAGCTGTTCGAGCAGTATTAGTAGAAGAGCGCATTGAACGAAAGCACGCACAAAATGCGACACCCGAGACCACCGACATAGATCCCACCACTATTGATATGAGCCAAGGCCACGAAAGGGGCACTACTCAGGAACATGCAAGATAAATGAGCTTTGTCAGTAAGATTGTCAAAAACCGCTCCACCCCCATTCATCTTATTCGTTGTGAAACAAGTGACGGACTACCGTGTCATTTTTTTATCATGGCAGAATCAACAAAAATATCGCGGTTATCTAATATCGATCCAGAAGTAGATGCTCTCGACCTCAATGAATACGGGAAAATTCTTACATCAGGATGGGGACATATTCCCAGCAACGATACAATTAGCTATCTGAAGGAAGCATTTGATTTCGATGCAACTACATTATTGTAATATCTAAGATTGGCATACGCCCTGCATCCCGTATGATAATGCAACGACGATGAAGGCAAGGCTTATGAGCGACATTAGCGGCGGTGGCCGCAGCATCCCCATCCTCACGGAAATCAGCGCGTCTTCACCCGTCTCGCGCCAGAGCGGAACCATTCCGCCTGCCATTGCCCGTCTTCCCGATGGGTCAGTGCTCACCGGGGTCATTGTTGGCCGTGATGCACGTGGCCTCACCACCATCGACACCGCTCAGGGCCAACTCAGGCTCAAACCCGATATTTCATTGCTGCGTTATATGATCAAAGGCACGGAGGTCATGCTGCGTCTGGAGCATCAATCCAATGAACTGCATGCCCGGATGCTGGCTATCAACGGCACACCACTGTCTAAATTGGGCAATGCAAAAAATGCACCAGCACCACCTAATGCCCCGCCCTCATCAGGGAATCCATCGCAATCGTCAGCCCTGCCCACCCAGGCCTCCACATCATCTGCACCATCCCTCAACACCTATCAGAACTTACGTCCTGCATTTCCCACCACGCCTTCTCAACCGGCATCCACAGGCACTGTCCCATCAGGCCAACAAACGGGCCAACCGGCCCTGCCCGTCGGCACGCCACTGACACTCTCAAGCGACAACCTCACCCCACGCCAGCAACAGGCCTTGCTGCAACTACTTCCATCACTCGCCGGTACCACTCAACAACTCAGCCAGAATGGCATCAGCCTGCAAGTGCGACTGGTCACCAGTCTGCTACCTCCTCCAACCACTCCATCCGCCGCAACCCAACAACCCGGTACACCCAATCCGGCAACCGCGCCTGCCGTACAACCAGGTCAAACCGCTCAGCCAGGCACTGCCGCCACCAATCTATCGTCTGGCAGCACCACATCTCCCACCGGTGCATCACCCACAACGACCGCACCTGGCACAACAGGAGCAAGCACTACACCAGTTGGCACTACGCCTAATGTGCTTACCGGCCAGGCCGGCAACACTCCCACTTCATCTCCGGCTACGGGCACAGGCCCCTCTGGAACATCCGGCCCATCACCTGCCAGCCCGCCCGGACAACCATCATTGCCAAACGCTCCGGGCAATACAGCCCCTTCATCAATCGCCACGGGACAATCAGGACTGACTCCTACCAGTCAGAACAGCGCACCACCAACGGCTGCAAACACCTCTCCAACGGCTCCCTCTACCACCACCGCGTCAACCACATCAGCCACCGCCGGAGCGCCACCACAAACTACCGCCCAATCTGGCTCCGTGCCATCATCATCAAACACAGTGGCACCGCAATTCGCCGCAGACAACCGCCAAACCGGACAAACCATGCTGCACGGTATTGTCCGTCATAGCGCCCCTGCCATGGTGAGCGGCATCACCACGCAAGCCGCGACTCCGTCACAATTTCTGGATACGCATATCGGCAGCTTTCGTCTGCCTGCTTCCACGCCACCTCTCCCGGTCGGCACCTCGTTAAGTGTCGATATCCTGCAAGCTGCACCGGGTGGAAAGCCCTTGGGCAGCGCACCCACTCCGATAGACCAGCAACCACCACGCCCGCTGCCGGAGCTTGCCCAGCGCTGGGAAGGGCTGGAAGAAGCATCGCGGCAGTTGCAAACAGCGGCGCCGGATGCCGCTGCTCAGCTGCGTCAGCTGATTCCTCAGCCGTTGAGTGCGCGCATGGTGCCAACCACCCTGTTCTTTCTCGCTGCGTTGGGGGGTGGACAATTATCGCAATGGTTGCCTCCCGCCATCATGCAACCGTTAGAACAGCTTGCGGGTGGTCGCCTGCTGCGCAAACTCGATGCAGAGTTCACTACCATCCGCCAGGCCTTCATGGAAACATCGCAGCAGAACTGGCAACTGGCACTGGTACCCATGTGGGATGGAGAACGCATTTCGCCTGCACGATTTTTTCTCGAGCGTGAGAATGACGATGCTCAGCAAGGAGAGGACGAACATAGCCGCTTTGTGATCGAACTGAACCTCTCGCAATTCGGCCAATTGCAGTTAGATGGGATGGTTCGCAAAAATGCACGAAAGACAGACCACCCATCACCGGATAAGCAACAACATCTAGGCCTGATGATACGCAGTCACACCCCCTTGCCGCCCGAAATAAGGCAGGAAATGGAACCACTATTTTACCTCACCGTCGAAGGACTCGGCATCACGGGTAATCTGGCGTTTGACGTCACCCCGCACTTTCCGGAATTCGGAGATAGCAGCAAGATGCTGCAATTAATGAGCCGTATGAGCGTATAATAATAGTTCTTCCCCTCTGTTTCTGAGCAGAAATAGAGGGGAAATATCACGACTCCCGTCGCACAAAGCCCTGCAGGCCCATTTCGTCGAGCAATTGTTGCTCCAGTCGTTTCGCTTCGGCCTCTTCCGCCTTCTCTATGTGCGATTTGGCAATTTCCAGCTTTTTGCGCTCACTGAAAATCCGTGCAACCACATCCTGCAATTCACGGATCTGCCCCTCCAGGCGATCGACCGCCCGGCCATACTCCACCTGCTGTTGCCGGTTTTGATCGCGATAGAGTGGTAGAAATTCCATCAGCGCTGGTTCAGCCTCCGCGGCCTTCTCCTCGCGGATCAATCGTGCTTTCAACTGCTCAATCGTGCGCTGAAATTGCTGTTGCTGGCCTTCCAATTGGGTCTTGCGCGCCTGCATTTTATCCAACTCATCGGTGCGCAGCTTAATCAACGTGGTGAGTGATTTGGTCGTCTTAGCCATCGACTATCTTCCGGGCGAAAATATCACGATGCACCTGACAAAATCGCATGCAACCGGGAAAACCCATCACTTAACGGGATAGCCTCATCCTTCGACTGGTTCAAAAATGCCTCGAACTGCGGCTGGTAGCGCAGCGCTTCATCCACCTGCGGGTCCGAGCCTTGTCGGTAGGCGCCAAGGCGTATCATCTCTTCCATATCTTCATAGGTTGACATCAATTGTCGTGCTCGAACAATCAATGCCGTCTCCTCTTCGGCATTACAATCGGGCATGGTGCGTGATACGGACCGCAAAATATTGATCGACGGATAACGGCCGCGCTCGGCAATGCTGCGGTCCATCACAATATGGCCATCCAGAATCCCGCGCACCGCATCGGCAATGGGCTCGTTCTGATCATCTCCTTCCACCAGCACCGAGAATATCCCGGTCATCGTACCTTCACTCGTGCCTGGCCCGGCGCGCTCTAATAATTTTGGTAATTCAGCAAACACGGTAGGCGTATAACCTCGCGTCGTGGGTGGTTCTCCCGCGGAGAGACCAATTTCACGCAGTGCCATGGCGAACCGCGTCACACTATCCATCATGCAGAGCACGTCTTTATCATCATCGCGGAAATATTCGGCAATCGCCAGGGTGAGATAGGCGGCTTGCTTGCGCATCAAGGCAGATTCATCCGATGTTGCGACCACGACAACCGAACGTGCCATCCCTTCCGGGCCTAGATAGTCCTCTATAAATTCCTGCACCTCACGGCCCCGCTCTCCAATCAGGCCGATCACATTCACATCATGCTGTGAGAATCGCGCCACCATCGACAGCAGCGTGGATTTTCCGACACCGGAACCGGCAAAAATGCCCATCCGCTGCCCCCGGCAGGTCGTTAGAAAACAATTAATCGCCGCCACACCCAAATCGATTTTCCCACCAATACGCCTGCGCCGATGCGCGGGCGGTGGCGGTGCTCTGAATAAATAAGGCCTTGCCCCCTGGCGAATCGGCCCCTTGCCATCCACAGGTTCGCCGAATGCATTGACCACCCGGCCCAGCCACCCCTCGGACGGGTAGACTACCGACGCGGCACTATCAAGCCTGACCCGACAGCCAATCCCGATGCCCTGTGTATCAATAAAAGGCATCAACAGGCTTTTGCCATCGCGGAATCCAACCGCTTCGCACGGAATTTCACGGTGGTCACGTGTCAGCACGGTACAGCGCGAGCCGATACTGAGCATTTGCTCAATGCCGGCACATTCCACCAACAACCCCATCACCGAAGTTACCCGGCCATAGACCGTCTGCTCCGGCACACGCTCAATATCCGTGATCATGTCATTGATCGTCAGCTGCAATCTCACCCCCGGTTGCAGTCACCACTCATATTCTGTTCGTCTGTTCTGAGCCATTATCCATGCTGCTCCGTTATCTATCTTACCAACCATCTACTAATAATCGCATAAACAATTGTTACTTTTTGGCCACTATAGATCGAATTTGATCTATTAAAATAGGTTTTCTTGTGGTCTTAACGCTTGACCATCACATCATCTTGTGTAGGGTCAATCCTGTTATTAATATTTATGTAGAAAAAAAACTTAATTTTGCTATTATGTATTTGTTAATATTTAAACAGTATCAATCACGGCACTGGGGGCAATATGCGCGTACTCCTCGTTGAAGACGATCCATCAACCGCTAAGGCGATTGAACTCTCCCTCGCATCGGAAGGTATCATCTGTGATACAACCGAACTGGGCGAAGAGGGTTTGGAAATCGGCAAAATCTACGATTATGACATTATCATTCTCGACTTAATGCTTCCGGATATTGACGGTTATGAGGTATTGCGCCGCCTGCGTGCCGCTAAAGTCAAAACACCCATCCTGATTTTGTCTGGCCTGTCTGGCCCCGATCAGAAAATCAAAGGTCTTGGGTTTGGTGCGGACGATTATATCACCAAGCCATTCAACAAAGGCGAACTCATTGCCCGCATTCAGGCGATTGTTCGTCGCTCCAAAGGCCATTCCGAGTCGGTGATTCGCACCGGCAAACTGGCAGTGAATCTGGATACGCGCTCAGTTGAAGTGGATAGCAAGCCAATCCACCTCACCAGCAAAGAATATGCTATTTTAGAACTGCTCTCGTTGCGCAAAGGGACAACCCTGACCAAAGAGATGTTCCTCAACCATTTATATGGCGGCATCGACGAGCCGGAACTCAAAATTATCGATGTATTTGTGTGTAAACTTCGCAAAAAGCTGGCCTCAGCCACTGATGGCGAAAATTACATCGAAACGGTTTGGGGACGCGGATATGTATTGAAGGATCCGCCAGAAGATGCATCGGAAAGCAGCGAAGAGCTGGAATCTGCCGAGGCATAATTTTCCTCACCATTTAACCTGTTTACCTCTCCTGTACTTAGCCCCCTCTCTGAGGGGGCTTTTTTTATCTGATCGTTCGAGACGCATTCATTACAGATATATCGGTGACATCGGACAAAAAATTGTATGGCTAGAAGGGAAGCTATCCACCTCAGCTTGGCGGCACGTAACATCGTATCGAAAAGCGTATCCTGCGAAATAACGATAGATATCTATCTCTTACGGAATATGCCCGCATAATCAGCAACTGGCTCATAAAGCCCCTTGCTTTGCAGGATCGTCTCAGACGACCCAAGCACCAGAATACCTCCCGGCTCAAGCTGGTGATACAAGCGCTGCAATATGTCCTGCTTGGCAGCATCATCAAAATAAATGAGCACATTACGGCAAAAAATGGCGTGAAACCGGCCAAACCGTTCATGCCCGTCCAGCAAATTATGCTCCATAAATTGCACACGCTGTTTGACCTGATCTTTGACAAGCCAGTCATCTCCATCCTGCGTAAAATAATTGATCAGCAGTTGAATCGGCGTACCACGTTGCACTTCAAACTGGCTATAACGTCCCGCCTGAGCCTTAGCTAGGATGGTCGTGCTGATATCCGTCGCCAATATTTCAACCGGCCGCTCTTTGAGCAGGTCTCGTTCTTCTTCCATACAGATGGATAAGGTATACGGTTCCTGACCGGAAGAAGCAGCAGCACACCAGATGCGAAGCGGCTGTGACGCATCCACCCGCTCACATATCTCAGGCAACCAATGGCGGCGTACATAGTCAAACGGTTTATGATCACGAAAAAATGACGTTTCATTTGTCGTCATCGCATCTGTCACAGACTGCCACACACGCTCATCCGGCTCTTTCTTCAAGGCATGCGCCATCATATTCAATGAGCTATAGCCATATTCGCGGGCCACAGGAGTCAGACGTGATTCGACCAGATAAGCTTTGTCATCGGCCAATGCCACGCCTATGCGCTGCTTTACTTCGGCAGCAATATAACGAAAACTCTCAGGCGACAGACTCATGCGCCACCCCGCATCATATGACGTACATAATCGGCCATGCATGCCAGAGGCAACACTTCCAGGCACAGTCCGGCCTCCGCAACAACACGCGGCATCCCCCAGACGACACTGCTCTCCTTATTCTGGGCGATCACGCTTCCACCCGCCCCCGTCACGGCCTTACAACCGATCAGGCCATCCTGCCCCATACCGGTCAACATGATCACGAATAACCGGTTGCCATAATAAGCACTCAGGCTTCTCAGCATCACATCAACAGCTGGGCGGCAAAAATTCTCGGGCGGTTCCTGATTGAGCGTAATATGCAGCCCCCCTTTTTCGTCTCTAACGCCCATATGATAATCGCCCGGGGCCAAATACATCTCACCGCGCGCTACCGGCATATCATCAGCCGCTTCATGACAGAGTCGGCCGGACGCTGTTGACAAATGGCTCGACAAAGTCGAGGTGAAATCCGCCGGCATATGCTGAGTTAAAAAAACCGGCACCGGCAATGTAAAGCCGCGAAGACCCTTGAAAAGTTCCATCAGGGCCGGTGGCCCACCGGTTGATGACCCAATAGCAATCGCACTTGGCCTGACATCGGGATAATGCCAGTCAGTTGGCGACTCATCTATCCGCTTTCGTTTCTCTTCAATCTGCGGAGAATGATCGTCTTTCATCGTCGAATGAATCAGGGTAATAGCACCGGTAGGGCTATGCGCCAATTCTCTGATTTTTTGGTCCAGTTCCTGATGAAAAGCATCAACGTCATTTTTTCCTGCCTGCGCCATTGGCTTGGTCACCAATTCTGCAACGCCGCCGGACATCGCCTGCATCACGCGATCGCGATCATCATCGGGAGAGACCATGAGCAGCACTTTGACATCAGGAAATTGCTGACGCAAATCAGGCAAGGTCTGCAGCGCATCTTTCTCCGGCATGCTTAAATCCATCACAAGCACCTCAACCGGTTGCTTGCCTAGACGTTCCAGTGCCATTTGGCCCTGCGTTGCCGTCGCAACAATCGCCACATCATCCAAATGCTCAAAATAACTGAAAATACGACCGCGAATTGACGCGGAATCATCCACAACCATGACGCTGATGGGTGTGGCCTGGGTCATACCGTTCTCCGATAAATACCCGAGATATGTTGTTTATGATGATGCACCACGTTAGAGCAAACCCATCTGGGTGAATTTATCTTTCACAATCTCGGCATCAAACGGTTTCATGATATACTCATTCGCACCAGCGGCGATGGCTTCCTGAATGCGAGGTAACTCATTGACCGTGGTGCAGAAAATCACCACCGGCGTTCCGCCTTCAGGCAGTGTGCGCAGTTGCTGTAAAAACTGCAGGCCATCCATCACCGGCATATTCCAGTCCAGCATAATCACGTCGGGCAGCGTCGTCTGGCAATGCTCCAGAGCCACCTGCCCGTTTTCGGCCTCAGACACATCGAAACCCAGCCCTTCGGCGATACCTCCTGCCACTTTGCGCACCACGCGTGAATCATCCACCACCAGGCAGGTTTTCATGCCTCATCTCCTGCGATATCCGGTGAGGACAAATACTCATGACTAAGCAGGCGCTCGACATCCAGCACAACCAGGAGCTTTTCTTCCAGTTGAAACACACCGGAGGCCACATCGCGCCAGGCTGATTCCAGATTACTGGGGCATTTTTCAAAATCCTGGTCAGGCAGCGATAATACATCGCCAATCTCATCAATGATAAAACAATAGAGATTACCTTCATAGCTGGCGACAATACTCATCGCACTTTCCGGAGGCTTCTCCGCTCGGGGCAAACCCAGGCGCTCACGCAGATCAATCGCCGTAACAATGCGCCCACGTAGATTCAGCAATCCGGCAATCACAGGCGAGGCCAAACGTACGGGCGTCATCCGGCGTGGCCGAATCACATCTTCCACATCCAGCACGGAAAAACCCAAATGCTGACCATGCAGCCTGAAGGTCACATATTCGCTTTCACGAACCTGAATAAACCCTTTTGGTTGCTTCGTCTCTGCACTATCGGCTAATGGCACCAACTCTCCCATTACATCCTCTTTTTTTATGACGCGTGTAACACCTGCGTAATTTCACGCAGCAGCCCATCACGATCTGTTTTAGAAATATAGGCATTAAAGCCTGCCTCCAGCCCTTTCTTCACTACTTCAGGACGCATATTAGACGTCAGGGCAATCATCGGCAGACCGTTCATACCTCGCTCGGTCCGGCAGATGCGGGCAAATTCAATACCGTTGATTTGTGGCATTTCAATATCCGACACAATAATATCGACCGTTAAGCCTTCATCCAGCATCTTTAGTGCCTCATTCGCTCCCTCGCTGACAATCACTTCAAAGCCCCGTGAAGAGAGAAAAGGCGCCGTCAAATTGCGGAAAAAGGCACTATCATCTACCAGGAGAATCGTCTGACGACTGGTTTCCGATGTTTTGAGGGCATTTTCCTGTTCGGCCATTGACCCTAGCACCTCAGTGACCAAATTGCCCACATCAATCACATCGGTCGTGCGCCCTTCCAGCACCATTGAGCCGATCATCTTTTCATCGTCGGAGGCCATTTGGACATTGAGCTTGGATTCAACAATATCCAGAATATCTTTAACGACCAGGCCCACGACCTTATCTTCGTAATTAAAGACAATCACCTGATAGAGTCCCGGTTCAAATTCCACCCATTCTTCATCTAAGCTGACCAGACGCATCAGATTACCACGATACTGCACCACCTTGCTTTTGCCGGAATGTTCTACCTTCTCAACCTCGATTTCTTCCAACCGGGAGACTATGTCGAGCGGCACCGCTTTCGGTGTTTCATCCATCGTACTAAACAACAGGAATTTAATACGGCGCTCAGAGTAGCGCTGCGTCACATTATCTTCGTCGGCATCCTGACCGTCACTGATCTGCACCTCCCCGGTATGACGCGCCACACCGTTCGGATCAAGAATCATGATCACGCTGCCGTCACCCAGAATGGTACAACCGGAATAAATATCAATCTCCTGCAATAAAGGTACCAGCGGTTTCACGACAATCTCTTCGGTGTCATAGACACGATCCACCACAACACCAAAATCATATCCGCCGACGTTACACACCACTACAAAGCTACTGCGATTGATGCGCTCGCCGATCGCATCCTGATCTTCACGCCCGAGAATATTCCCAAGCGTCACCATCGGTAGTAATTTGTTCCGCAAACGCATGACCGGTGCATGATTAATGCGTTCGATACGGTATTCGCTCTGGGGTGATGCCTGTACCATCTCCAGAACGTTGATCTGAGGAATCGCGAAACGCTCACCATGACTCTCAACAATCAATACCGAGACAATGGCCAATGTCAGTGGAATTTTAATCCGGAAGAGCGACCCCTTACCCAGATGGGATTTCAACTCAACGGCGCCACCGATTTTTTCAATATTCGAGCGAACAACATCCATTCCCACCCCTCGGCCGGAGACACTGGTCACTTTCTCCGCCGTTGAAAAACCGGGAGCAAAAATGAATTGCAGAATCTGGTTTTCCGTCATGGAGTCAACTTGCTCACGCGTCGCCAGGCCTTTGGATACAGCCTTATCGGCAATCTTGCCCGAGTCAATACCGTGGCCATCATCCTCAATTTCAATAATGATGTGCCCGCCTTCGTGATATGCCCGAAGCGTCACATTCCCGGTCTCCGGCTTGCCATTCGCCGTCCGGACTTCCGGTGTTTCCAACCCATGATCGCAGGAATTACGCACCATATGCGTCAGCGGGTCTTTGATCATTTCCAATAATTGCCGGTCAAGCTCGGTTTCTTCACCCACCATATGCAACTCGATCTGCTTACCCAGCTCAATCGACAGATCGCGTATAACGCGTGGGAACTTACTCCAGGCATTACTAATGGGCTGCATCCGGGTTTTCATCACCCCATCCTGCAATTCCGACGTGATATGGCTCAAACGCTGCAACGGAGTGAGTAATTCGCTATCGCCATTATTACGGGATAATTGCAAGAGCTGGTTGCGTGTAAGCACCAGCTCACTGACCATCTGCATGAGTTCTTCCAGCACATCGAGATTCACCCGGATCGACTGCTTAGATGGGCGTTTCTGTTGTGGTTTATCCGGTTCATTGGCTTTCAGACCTGCATCTATCGCGGCCTGCTCCTGGCCATCTCCCTCGGCACTCTCCTGCTCGGAATCGTCACCATCTGCCAGATCGGCACCGGCCTGCTGATCATCATTGGCGCTCTCTAAGGATGCATCTGCTACCGCATCCTCCTCTGATATACCATCCTGGGCATCATCATCCACACCCGCTTCACCATCCGATGGTAACGCGATAACATCGTCATGTTCTTCTGCGGCACCACCTTCAGACGCTTCGGCCTCTTCCATACGGCTGATCGCTTCATCAAACGCCTCAGCCGACATGTTCTCTTCCATACCGGCCATACTGTTCAGACGCTGGATCAGGTCAGAATCATCGCCTTCCGGCTCTTCGCCTGTCTCTTCAATATGCTCCATAATCTGTTTAATCGTATCAAACGATTCAAGAATGATAGAGACAACCTCCGGCGTGACCTCCATTTCCTTATCACGGACTTTACCCAACACATTTTCACCGGCATGGGCAACGGATTCAAGGCGCGGAAGCCCTAAAAAACCACAGGTTCCCTTAATGGTGTGAACCAGACGAAAGATATTGCCCAACAATTCATCATCATCGGGGTTTTTCTCTAAGCGAACCAGCTCCAAATCAAGCTCAGATAAACTCTCCGATGTTTCGGCAATAAATTCGCTGATTAAATCATCCATAACCGCCCCGTCATTCTCCGCATAGACTTTCTTTATTCACACATATTTGCCAACCAATATACCGCATCACACCTGATCGGGAATCTCTACGCGAATACGCACACTCCCATCATCATGGGCATAGTGCATACGAAGCTTTAGCTCTGATGCCAGCAACAATGTCATCCATAATTGCGATTGCTTCGGGTCAAGCTCGTCCGCCCTAACCTTGCCTTGAAAAACCGCCTCTATCGATTCTGTTTTGATTGTCTCCCCTGAGGCATGAATATCGATCGCGCGCGGAGAATGTTCCAGTGTCACAGTCAGGGTACCACCCCGCACCAGGGTCTCAGACATAATCAATAACAGATTAACCAAAATGCGCCCGCAACGCACAGGCAGAGAATAAGTATGCGAATCCAGATATTGTGCCGACCAGTCCAGTGTGATTTTTGGCTCGGAAAAAAAATCCAGACTCAACTGTCGTAGATCTTGCAGGTTCACTTCACCCTTATGTTTGATACGACCATAACAGTAACGAAAAAACTGGAGCCGCGAAACCGCCTGCGCAGCGCTTGAGGCGATCAGTGCGGTTGCATCCGCCAGAAACTCCTCACCCTCACTGCTTAAAAACTCCACGCCATTATTCACAGCACCAATCGGCCCGGTAATGTCGTGGCACAAGCGTGTGCATAATAACTCTGCCAGGCGCGTTGCGCTGATACTGTCCTGAGCAGGATAGGCAATCTCTTGCATACCGTTCCTTATCTTACGTCGTGGATTCGCAATACAGCATGGAACGCGCTATATCGTACGTTACATCTGAACCAATAATCCTTAAAATTTGATGTAATTTGTCACGATCTGCGCGTCATCCACAGAGAAAAATACCATGATCGGCACGCGCAAATACCACTATTGATAGTAATGAATGGACATACTATAAACCATACATTGAGTCTAACAACCATTACGAAGTGAGTCTTCATGACAACGGGCCACAATCAAATCATTGCCAAGCGTCTCAAAACATTGTTGGCAACGCATGAACTGTCAATCGCCGAACTGGCCAGAAAATCCAGTGTCAAGCCATCGTTCATTTACGATATTCTACACGGTAAATCGACCAACCCATCCGCGGTGAAGCTGATGCAGATTACAGAAGCACTGAATATACCTATTTCAGCCTTGCTGATGAAAGAGAAAACACTCAGCCATGCAAATAACAATCACAAAACAGATCAACAGCTAGTCGCCCTGCCTTTTTTGACACTCAACTCACCAGAGGCGGATGAGCCGGACACAGATCATCCATTATCTCAGATGCACTGGCCAATGGATTGGCTGCGTATACATACCGGATGTGAGCCGAATGAACTGATAATGGCGCAAAGCCCATGTGACAGCCTAAGCCCTGAACTCAACCCCGGCGATTTGCTGCTCCTCTACAAAACCAAATCGATCAAGCCATCTGCCGGCATTTTTCTGCTACGCGTCAACGGTCTCTACACGCTCAGACGAGCCACCTTTTCCTCTACGCCTCATCAGATGAAAATCCAGGCCTGCCATAAACAGGATAAGTTACCTTCCTATCCTCAGGATGACATCACCGTCATCGGCAGAGTCATGTCTGCCTTTAAACGTTACTAATCGGCATCATTCGATCGGCACGATCAATCACGCACGACGTTTCTCCTGATGTGCCGCCAATTTGCGATATAAGGTCGAACGGCCCATACCTAACGCGGCAGCAACTTTGCTCATATTGCCGTCATAAAAATCGCATGCGAGCAGTATAATATCGTGCTCCAGCCTACCAAAATGCTTCAATGCCCCCGCATCGTCGAGCAGGGAGAGTGACATCACATCAGATGTCGTCACATTGGCAGGCCTCACGATATTCTCGCCAGAAAGCTGGGGGAAATGGCTCGGCTGTAAGACAGCCTCATCACACATCACAACCGCACGATAGATCATATTTTCCATCTCACGGACATTGCCGGGCCAATGATAAGCACATAGCATACGCTCCAGCGGCGGTGCAAAACCGTCAATAGACCGATGTTCGGCCATGGCGATACGCATTAAAAAATAGCGGGCAAGCAGCATGATATCTTCCGGGCGTTCACGCAGCGTCGGAATCGATAAGGGATAGACATTGAGACGGTAATATAGATCTTCACGAAAGGCGCCATTCTCCACCATTGTCTCTAAGGTCTGGTTTGTTGCCGAGATCACCCGAACATCCACAGGCTCGGCGTTAGCCGCCCCAACCGGCTGTACTTCTC
Source organism: uncultured Rickettsiales bacterium (assembly GCA_964435165.1). Classification (GTDB taxonomy): domain Bacteria; phylum Pseudomonadota; class Alphaproteobacteria; order Rickettsiales; family RI-342; genus CAYSXY01. Next base: position 17,524 of record CAYSXY010000024.1, on the reverse strand, counting down.
CCTCCTGCAATACTCGTAGTAGTGCCACCTGCACACTCAGCGGCAACTCACCCACCTCATCGAGCATAATCGTGCCGCCATTGGCCGCACGAAAATGGCCCAACGCTTTATCCGTAGCTCCTGTAAATGCCCCTTTTTCATGTCCAAACAAGGTACTTTCCACCAAATTTGGAGGAATGGCACCACAATTAACCGCCACAAAAGGTTTTCCCGCTCGTGCACTCGCGCCATGAATCGCCCGTGCGAACATTTCCTTACCGCATCCGCTCCGCCCGGTAATAAACACCGGAATATACGATGCTGCAGCACGACGGGCCAGGCGAATAGTCTCCTGAAAAGACGGGCTCTCACCAATCACATCATCAAAGCTTACCATGCCGCCATCATGCCGTTTCAGCCGATCCACCTCATCTTGCAACTGCCGCAGCTTTAAGGCTTGCTGCATGGACACCAACAGGCGCTGCTGGTCAAATGGTTTGACCATATAATCATCCGCCCCGGCGCGCATGGCTTCCACCGCGAGGTCAATCTTATCTTCCATGGTCAGCACAATGATCGGCAAGTGCGGATGGTTTGGCCGAATCCGTTGAATCACCTCCAGTCCGTTCATTTCCGGCATATGATAGTCCAACAGCAACATATCCGGCCGTGGCGGCATACGCGATTCTATCAACTCGACCGCATCGTAACCGTTTTCGGCCTCGAGCACATCTCCCGCCACAGTTCCCATGACGAATTCACGCAGACTCAGTCGCTGGCTGGCTTCATCTTCGGCAATGAGGACGGTGGGGCGCATTGAAGAATCTCCGTGAAATTCATCGCGGAATATACGCCCAAGGCCTTTAAAAAGGGCTAAACGATGGGTAAACAGTATACGACAAAATCACGTCAAGGCCGAAGCGCAGCAATATTCTTCTCATAGTGCGAGGCCCCACCCTGAAAGACCGCCGTACCTGCCACCAGCACATCGGCACCTGCCTCTGTCACGTCACGCGCAATGTCAGGATTAATGCCGCCATCCACCTCTAAATCGATGGTTCGGCCTGAGGCATCGATCATCGTCCGGATCTGACGTATTTTATCAAGCTGTGACGCAATAAAGCGCTGACCGCCAAAGCCAGGATTGACCGTCATCACCAGCACCAAATCGACCAAATCCATCACATAGGCAAGGCAATCGGGCGGCGTTGTGGGCACAAGCGACACCCCCGCTTTCTTTCCCTGCTCTTTGATATGCGCCAGGGAGCGATGCAAATGCGGCGAAGCTTCGGCATGCACCGTAATGATATCAGCACCGGCCTTCGCAAAATCAACAATGTAGGGATCGGCCGGTTCAATCATCAAATGCACATCGAGCGGTTTTGTCGTATGCGGGCGAATCGCCTTCACAACCATTGGGCCAATCGTCAGGTTAGGCACAAAATGCCCGTCCATCACATCTACATGGATATAATCTGCACCGGCCTCATCAACCGCACGCACTTCGTCACCAAGCGCGGCAAAGTCAGCGGACAAAATTGACGGAGCAATACGTACGGGGTGAGTCATTGACGCCTCATGGAGTTACATATGATGATGTGCTTTCTACAACCTCTCACCGCAACTGTCACCCCACTCGCATGGCGGCAGCAAAGAATCCATCCATACCGCCATGATCCGCCAGATAATGCGGCAAGCTGCGTAAAAAGCCCTTTGGCGATATGATATCTGGATCAATTCCGGGCATCGGTGTAAATGCTATCGGAGCAACCCGGTCATGATATTGCGATAAAAACGCGTCGATCTGCTGCTCTCCTTCTTCAGGCAGCAGAGAGCAGGTGCAATAAAGCAGGACTCCGCCAGAATTGACTAGAGATAAGCTGTGTGTCAGCAATCGTTGTTGTGCCTGCATAAGCGCCAACACATCGTCTGGCTGCTTTGTGTAGGCAATATCAGGATGACGCCGCAAAATACCGGTCGCGCTACAAGGTGCGTCCAGGAGCACCACATCAAACCCTGTATCATCCATATATTGCGATGCATCGCAGTGATGCACCGTAACAGACAACCCCAGGCGCTGCATATTCTCATCCAGACGCGCCAGACGTTTGGCCGACCGATCCAATGCGACCACCTTCGCGCCTTGAGCCGCCAACTGCGCCGTTTTGCCGCCCGGCGCCGCACACATATCGAGTACTCGCATTCCCGGCTCCACATGAACCAACTGTACCGGCAGGCTGGATACCACATCCTGTACCCACCACTCCCCTTCAGCATAACCGGCAAGCGCCTGCACCTCTCCACCATCATGCAAGCGCACTGTCTGATCGCCCAGCACCATGCCTCCCAACCGGTCAGCCCACTCATCAACATTGTGCTTCACACTTATATCCAGCGGCGCAGGCTGGAGTAATTGTCGCTCGGTTTGGGCCAGCTTCTCTCCGCCATAGGCAGCTATTAGCGGCTCTCTGAGCCAATCCGGCAACATCATTCCGTCAGGCAACGTGGCTGACAGGTTCTCCCTTTGCTGCGAAATACGACGCAGCACAGCGTTGATCAACCCTTTCACCGGGCGGCAGCGCTCTCGTTCAGCCAACTCGACCGAGAGGCTGACCGCTGCATGACTGTCAGTATCCAGGCATAGTAATTGCACCGCACCGAGCAGTAATATCAATCGCGCCCGCCGGTATTTTGCCGGTAACGGCTTATCAACAAATCGGTCAATTATCTCTTCCAGGACTGCTTTACGGCGCAATACCGTCAGCACCAGCAATTGAACGAAAGCACGATCGCGTGGCGTTAACGTTGTACTCACCTGTCCAAACATGTCATCCAGACCACGGTGCTGACGCAACACCCCATCCAACAGCTGCAACGCCATCTTTCGTGATGCGAGACCCGGGACGTCCGTGCGATGGTGTGGCGACGGAATACTTGTCATGGAAGAGGATGATCCTTACATATAAACTCAATAGCCGCGCATATGACCTGCTCAATCATTGGAGCATAAGCGTGCGCAACGTTTGAATCTTATCAAGATTAGTAACACACATGACCGAAAAAACCGAGCAGAACACTCCGCCTGTCAAGCAAGACAATCGCGAGGATACACCATCCTCTCCTTCGCAAAAATCTCCAAAAGAAATCGGCGGCTATGACGGTAAAAACCCTACCGAATATGGCGATTGGCAGCATAATGGCCGCTGCACGGATTTTTAATCAACAGCCACCTGTTGATGACGTCGCAATGGGGCAAACAACGCCACGGTAATCGCCAGCAGAAACCCGAGTGCCCACCACCATTGCTGCCACACGCCATAAGCAGGCAGCCCGGCCAGTAGATATGTCACCACAGAGGCTGCCATGGCTCGCTTTACCACCATGTCAGCAGGCCATTGTAGAATCAGACACCATAACAGCGCCAGCCACAGACCACTCACCAGCCAGCCGGCAGCACCTAACTCCAGCCATAATTGCAACACCATATGATGCGGATGCAACGGCAATTGCGCCAGTCCAGGTGCGATCAACCCATCGCCACCCGGCATGGAGCGCGATGCATCCAATCCCCAGCCCCATGAAGGGCGCTCAACCACATGCTCCCATGTATAAGCCCAGATGCCCAGCCGGTGCTCTGCCGAAGCCGGCAGGCCAATCCCTTCCAACACTCCCTGCTGCACAACCAGCCCGGTGACGACCGGTGAGATGAACCAGCCTGTCACTAAAACAACGCCAAGCACATACACGCCACGCTCACCAAGCAACCGCATCACTGCCCAGCACAGCATGCCAATCGCCAATGCTACCGTGGCTGACAGGCTTGCCATGGGGAGCATGGCGCACCAGCTCATCAGCGGAATCAACAATGCGCATTGTTGGCGTCCAACCTGCATCAAGGCCAGTGCCAACGGCCAGCTCATCACCGCCATGATGCTCATTCCACGGTTGAAATCATGCGGCAGGCTGTGACGTCCGTCACCTCGCACCCACTCCAAAAACATGCTTAAAGGTGAGATGCCCGGCCACCACGCCTCCATCAATAATAACAACCACGCCATCACCCAGCCAACAAGCATGGCATTGGCCGCATAGTGTCGTGAAGGCGTTTCCCAGTCTTTTACCCACAGCAACGCCACGCCACCCAGCCATACTAACAGCGCTAATTGCCACCACAGGCGTACTGCCTTAGTTGTCTCCGGTGCCCACCAGAGTGCTGAGATCAACAGATATGCCGCACTGAGCGCCAGCAACCAGCGCAATGAATAATGACAGGGCCAACAAAGGCGTTCCCGCTGCCGATACATGGCAAGCACCCCGCCCAGAGCCGGCGCCACAAGAAACGGCACAGTTGCTAGCCCGCTTATCATGCAGACCGGAATCACAAGCACAAAATAAAGGAAGAGACAGACAGCCTTCGGCGTTATCAACACAGAAGCACTCATGCCATGCGCTTATGCTGTTGAATCAACTCATCGATAAACGGGCTCAATCCCTCCTGCCGGGAGCGTTTCAACCGCTCTGCCCGCAAAATAGCCAGGGCTGCCTGCAGAGTCTCATCAACATCCTCATTCACCAGCACATAATCATATTCATCCCAATGGCCAATTTCATCGGCGGATTTAGCCATCCGCTTGCGCACGGTCGCATCACTATCCTGCGCCCGGTTGCGCAAACGCTTTTCCAACTCTGTCATGGATGGCGGCAGAATAAACACACTGACCAAATCATGGCGCGCATTATTTTTGAGCTGACGCGTCCCCTGCCAGTCAATATCAAACAGCACGTCGAGCCCTTCCGAAAGTGCCTCTTCCACAAAATTGCGCGGCGTTCCGTAATAGTCGTCGAACACTTTGGCATGTTCAAGGAACTGTTCATTCATAATCATGTCAGCAAACTGCTCCTTGCTGACAAAATAATAATGCGTTCCATCCTTCTCGCCCGGACGCTGCTCGCGCGTCGTCACCGATACCGACATAGAGAGGTTATCATCATATTCGAGCATTTTGCGGCTAATGGTCGTTTTACCGGCCCCTGAAGGAGAGGAAAGCACCAGCATCAGCCCCCGACGTGCGATGCGGTTGTGATGCTGAGCATTAAACGCCATGAACCCTTCCCCTAATGAGCTACATTCAACTGCATGCATCATTGTCTACAAGATGCCTGTCTAAATGTCTAAGCGGTTTTTGCCTCTACTACAGAGTCTTGCAGATAATCAATAAGTGACTGCAATTCCCACACAGCGCCACCCTCCTTACCCATGGGAAGTAACGGTCTAATGGCCGCTACATCCTCGCGAATACCCTGCGCCAACTGGCTGGACTCACGATCACGCACGGTGATCGCCCAGACACTCACGGCCATGAGCAACGCCGTATGATTCCACAAATGCGGCAACATATCCTCCAGCGCCAGCACGGCATGTTCGGCAAACCCGCCGACATCCTCCACGCCTTCGGCAACAGAACCGCAACCGGCCAGCGCCACCGGCTGCGCCAACTGCATCAGACGCACTTTCTGCGCCTCTGCCAGATGGTCGACATTCAGCACCTGCACGCCAGCCATGGGGTGAGGTGACTCAGCCAGTCCGGTTGGCATATCACTGAAGGCAGACCAATGCAGTTTGTTCATCTGCGCCGTGGCACGCTGCACCCACATCGCCAATGCCTGACGTAATGTATCGAGTTTTAATGTCAGTGGCATCGTGTCGCTATTGGCATGACAGAGCCACCGTTCTTCCTCAGCAAGCAACAGTGGGTTATCGGTTGGAAGATTCAGCCAATGATTGCCCGATTGACGCAGCTCAGCCATCGACGCGGCGAGTGTCGCATAACTATGCGGCTGGCAACGAAAGCTCAACGGGTCTTGCAGAAAGCGCGGTTCTCCCTCTCGCCACAAGTCACTGTCCGTCATCAGCTCCAATAAATGACAAACCGCACTATGCTGAAGGGAAGGGTCAACATAAGCATAGCGTGCCGCCTCCAGCGCATGAGGACGCCCCATAAATCCTTCCAGCGCCAGCACATAACTGCGCGCGGCCACCTGCTGCCATTGCTCAAGCGCATCAAGGGTAAAGCTGAGCTGCGCTAATGTCACGGCATTGGCACACATCATGGTGAGCGCTTCTTTTGCCTGCAATATATCCTGGTCTTTGAACAGCGGGACGATCAACTGCATCAACGGCACTAGATCCGACACACCAACCGACATGTAGCGCTGCATCTCGCCGAGTGACGGCCAACTGTTCTGTTGTGACAATAACCTCTCAAAAGTCTCTAACGATACCGCTGTTCGGCCAGAGGCCATATGATTGAGCAGAATAATAATCGCCGCATATCCTACCTCCTCGGCATATGTATCCCCCGGCAACCGCGTCGCATGCGCCACCATTAACCGCTCGCTGAAAAGTCGGCTATCCGTCATTTTCATTGACTGATCTTTTTGCGAGCCAACACCACATTGCATGCCGTAAAACACATCGCCCTGCGCCGCCCGTTTCTCAAGAAATGCCCGCGCCTGATTTATCTTGTCATAGGCACGCCCATCTGCTGCCACCACTCGCCGCTGACGCACCGCATGACAGAGATCAGCCATTCGTAGCGACTGCCCATCCAATACTAACCGTGACATATCCTCTCCCACTATTGATTGGGTTTCTCTGGCCGCGCGACACAATATATGCTAATTGGTCGAGAAGTGACAAAAAAATTTAACATATTCATGTTATCATGATTTTATGAAAAAGCGTCCAACGGCACATCTGGCCTTAACGGCAATAAAACATACAAAGGATCGTTCGGTTTGTACCTTACAGCCCTGGTGCACCGGATTTGCACGCTATTTCTGGGTCAACGCCCATTGCTATCGGATGGATAGCGAAGACCGGCTGGCATTTCAGAATATGACGCCGAGCTAACGATTCGGCCCCCAAGCGTCTCCATGGCGCCACTTGACGCTGACTTTTTCCTCTTCCAGCGCAAGGTAGCCCGCAAGCGGGTACATAGATAACCGATATATAAGGATTGATATCGTGAGTAAATCACGCATGCCTAGGGCTGTGCGCAAGCATAGTCATGAATTACCATTATGGGTCAGGCTGGAATTGCCCACCTGGCTTCTCATCATCACCGTCTATGGGGGCTGGGTAGCACTCACCTGGCATTTCCATGCCCTGCCCTGGTGGCTCGTGCTAGCCATCGGTAGTGCTCTCATCGCTCTGCACAGTTCCCTGCAGCATGAAGCATCGCACTTTCACCCCGGCGGGCGCATGACCTCCACAGTTGTCGGCATGCCGCCGCTTTCGCTGATCACCCCATTTCCACTCTACCGTCAAAGCCATTTGCAACATCACAACAACGCGCAATTAACCCATCCGCACCGTGACCCGGAATCCTATTACCTGCCAGAGGCAGAATGGCAGGCATTACCTCGCTTTTATCAATGGCTGTTGCTCGCCAACCAGACACTGCCTGGACGTATGGTGCTGGGTCCACCACTTTATGCAATCCGCCTGATTGCAACGGAGTTAGCGCGGTTGATGCAAGGTGACTATCGACATGTGCCTATGTGGCTACAGCATGGTGCGTTGGTAGCACTGGTACTGGCTTGGGTCATTGCTGTATGCGGCATATCTTTTGCCGAATATGTCATGTTATTCGTCTATCCTGGACTGGCACTGATTACCATCCGCTCCTTTTATGAACATCGTTATCATGAAACGCCCGAAGGCCGCAGCGTCATTGTCGAGGCCGGACTATTGATGCGCCTGTTATTTCTCAACAACAATTACCACGCCGTACACCATGCCATGCCGCACTTGCCGTGGTTTGCCTTGCGGCAGGAATATCTGGCGCACAAAGCCTATTATCAGGAACAAAATCGTGGATTCGTCTTTGCTGGCTATGGCCGCTGGTGGCAGCGATTCAGCATCACGCCTGTATTTCGCCCGGTACACCCGGTCATCGGCAATAGCATGATACAGCCCAGCCAGTGCCAGGATAAACGTAACAACGCATTACCACCCGAGCATGCGGATGCGATAATTGCCAAGGATGATTTCAAGCCGGAGCATTAGTCCGGATCATTAGATAGTACTACCCGCAAACCGGCAGTCGCGGTAATATCATGATATGCGAAGCGATATCAGTTTTCCCATGTATCCACTCCCAGCCGTGCAGGAAGCCCTGCGCCGCTTATGGCACTATGCATCTCAACGGCTGACGCTGCAACGAGAGACCGTCTGGCAATGGCGTGGCCTGGACGATGATGTCACGCAGCACTGGGAATCTCCCACCTTGCTGATGTCACAATGCTGCGGCTATCCGCTACGTACACATTATGCACATCAACTACGGCCTATTGCGCGCTTTGCTTATGATCTACCAGGGACCACAAGCGGCGACGAGCATTGCAGCGTCATCATCACCCAACGGCAATCTCCGATACGATATGTATCGGATATCCACAATCACCGCCTTGTCATGAATGACTGGCACTCAAATACTGGGATGAACCTGCTGCGCCGTGAATTGGCAGATATGCATGATGATAGGCATTTCTTCAGCCAGATATTGGTGAGCGGCTCTCATATGGAAAGCATACGCATGGTTGCCCATGGCGAGGCGGATATTGCCGCGATTGACAGCATCTCCTACGCCTATCTCACCACCTTTCAGCCGAATTGGGTCGCCAATACGCGTATCATCCATCACTCACGGCCCAGCCCATGCTTACCGATCGTGGTGCCATATGATCTCGACCCTGCTATCGCAGATCAATTATTCCACGCCTTGTCCGACGCTATCAACAGCCCGGAGACGGCTGAGCTGCGCGATCTATTACATCTATGTGCGATTCTGCCCACAACAGTAGAGGATTACGATATCATCATGCGCTATGAACAAGAAGCGATTGCCCTGGGCTACCCGCAGTTACGCTAACGCTGCCATCACCTGACGGAAAGCGTCACCAGCCTTTTCCTCGCCATTGTGCCGCCCCTCACCCACCACGTGACGGCCCCGCACCCACACATGCCGCGGACATGCCTGCGAATCTGCAAATAGCATGCTGTCGAGCAACAAACCTCTAGAGCGGCCATGATAAATCGGCTTATCCAAATGGTAAGCCACCACATCAGCAAACGCCCCTACGGCGATTGCCCCGCCTTGCCAGCCTAATGCCTGCGCCCCGCCAAGCGCGGCATGATGCCAAAGCCACACTCCGCAAGAGGGCTGTTCGGCATCCGTCAGCACTGTGCGTCGCTGAAGCATCAGCCGCTGACCATATTCCAACAAGCGCAATTCTTCGATGGGATTGACGCTGATATGGCTGTCTGAACCAATGCCCCATTGCCCACCCGCCTCTTTATAGGCTTTTGCTGGGAACACCCCATCTCCTAAATTTGCTTCCGTCGTCGGACATAGCCCGGCCACCGCTCTGCAACCGGCCAACCGTGCAATCTCTTCATCATTCAGATGTGTCGCATGCACCAGGCACCAGCGCTCATCCACCGGCAATGAATCCAACAACCATGCCACGGGCCGGGCACCATAAAATGCTTCGACTGCGTCCACTTCTTTCTGTTGTTCCGCAATATGCAAATGCACCGGCACATCTGACAGGCCTATGCTTGGCAATGCGGCTAAAACCCCCTGCATCGCCTCCTTCGGCACGGCACGCAGTGAATGGAAACATGCACCTAACGGCACATTATGAGCTGCCAGTCGACTGAGCAAAGTAAGATAAGCCTCGGTGCTGTGAACGAAGCGCCGCTGCCGCTCACCGGCAGGCTCTCCACCCACATCAGCGGTTTGATACAATACGGGCAGCAATCGCAGGCCAATACCAGCATCTTGCGCCGCACTAGCGATTGCCAGAGCCATCTGCTCTGGCGGGGCATAGGCAGTGCCATCCGGCTGGTGATGCAGGTAATGAAATTCGCCAACGGAGGTATATCCTGCCTTCACCATCTGAATGTAGAGATAATGCGCAATGGCACCAATCTGTTCCGGAGTCAGTCGCAACGCAAAGCGATACATCGTCTCGCGCCAGCCCCAGAAGGAATCCTCTGTATCTCCCATTGCTTCCGCCAGCCCGGTCATTGCGTACTGAAACGCATGGGAATGAAGATTGGCCATACCTGGCAGCAGCAATCCAACCTGCACATCACCAGCGTGAGCGTTTACGCCAGCCTCCACCGAATCAATCGTGCCATCATCAGCACAGATAACCCGCACATCGGCAGTGACGCCACCGGGCAGTAACGCCCACATTGCCCATATTCCCCTTTCATTCATGTAACGAACTCTCCCATGTTATCAGCGGGCTTGACCCGGTGATCCATTTAATGGCATCCAATAGCGTGATACTTCGACAACACAATAACGCTTCTATACCTTATTCACTCGCCAGCAACTATGTCTCGTTTCGATCAGCTCATTCTCAATGCCACCCTTGCAACCATGCAAACCGATCTTGCAGAACCTTATGGTCTGATTAAAAATGGGGCGCTCGGCATCAAAAACGGGCTAATTGCCTATGTCGGCCCCGCGGACGGTTTGTCAGACGTGCCAGACGCATTGTGCCATGCAGTGACAGATGCTGAGGAAAGGCTCATCACACCCGGCCTGATCGATTGCCATACCCACCTCATCTATGGCGGCTCGCGTGCCACAGAATGGGAAGCACGGCTGAACGGCGTGTCATATGAGACTATTGCCAGTCAAGGTGGCGGCATTCTATCCACCGTCAACGCCACCCGTGGAGCGAGCGAGGACAACCTCTTCGCCAGTGCTCGCATCCGCTTAGACAGCATGATGCAACAGGGCGTGACCGTGGTTGAGATCAAATCCGGCTATGGGCTGAACCTGCAAACCGAGCGTAAGATGCTGCGCGTCGCGAAGCGTTTAGGCAATGAGTTGCCAATCACCATACGCACCACCTTTTTAGGCGCTCATGCCCTGCCCCCGGAATATGCTAATGATAAAGACGGCTATATTGATCATCTATGCCGCGAGATGCTGCCTGCTTTAGCTAAGGAAGGATTGATCGATGCCGTCGATGGCTTTTGCGAGGCGATTGGTTTTTCACCAGCACAGATAACACGGCTGTTTGATGCTGCTACGGAGCTGAATCTTCCCGTCAAACTCCATGCCGAACAACTCTCCGATCAAGGTGGCGCTGCGTTAGCCGCATCGTACAGTGCTTTATCAGCCGACCATTTGGAATATGTCACCAAGGACGGCATCAAGGCCATGGCCGAATGTGACACTACCGCCGTGCTGCTACCGGGCGCATTTTATTTCCTGAAAGAAACCAATCTTCCTCCCATTGACCTTTTTAGAAAGCACAATGTTCCCATGGCCGTCGCTACTGATTGCAACCCCGGCACCTCGCCCTTTACCAACCTGCGGCTGATGATGAACATGGCATGCACCGTATTCGGCCTCACACCGGAAGAAGCACTACGAGGCACGACCATCAATGCTGCCCGGGCGCTTGGCATGGCCGAGACGCATGGTTCGCTGGAGCTAAACAAACAGGCCGATGTTGTAATGTGGGAATGCGCTCATCCAGCTGAGTTAATCTATAGCCCTGATACTTTGCTCAACCCCGCGCGCCTTGACTCAGTCTAATACCTTAGCCTGATACCAGCGCCACATACTGTTTTAGCAAGCGGGCCAGCACCTGCTGCAACGCCTCAGCCCTGTCAGTCAGGTAAGCATATGGCAATGCCTCCTGCATATAGCTTGATTGTGCCAGCTCCATCTGCATCGCATAGCGCTGCTGCGCGGGGTTGCCGTAATGCCGCGTGATATACCCACCGGTAAAGCGCCCATTGAGCACAGCGCTGTAGGAACTGTCCTCGCATATAGTAAACAACTCCTGTTCCATCTCAGCAGGCAGACTGTTCCCCTTATTTGTTCCCATATTCAAATCTGGTAACGTACCGTCGAATAAGCGCGGCACCGTTGAACAAATTGAATGTGCATCATACAGCAATGCATAACCATAACGCGCACGCAATTGCTGCAATAGATCGCTTATTCTATCATGAAACGGTCGCCAATAGGCATCCGTTCGCGCCTCTATCTCATCTTCACTCGGTGCCTGTCCATCTTTATAAATAAGTTGGTTAGCAAAGGTCACTGTCGGGCACAAACCCGTGGTGAACTGACCTGGATAGAGCGAGCGATCATCCGGCCCACGATTCACATCAATCACGTAGCGCGAATAATTCGCAACCAATAGATGCGCCCGAATGCCGGAATCTAGCGCATTGGCAAAGTGATATAACCGGTCTACATGCCAGTCCGTATCGCGCAGTGCCTTGCCATCGTCGGTCATGCGCTCCTCTAGCCCATCCGGCAACAAAGTGCCTGCATGCGGCACGGTAATCAACAGGGGCGAGTCACCTTCACTATATCGATAAATAGGAGCATCCACCTGCAATCACCCTTGTGCTGAGACATTCTTTTGCCGTAACCTACTGCAAATTGCGTAAAACACAATGAGGGAACCATGGCCACATCCGCGCCCACCAACCGTCGCATTATCAAAGCGCCAACCGGCAATGAACGCTCAGCCAAAAGCTGGCTGACGGAAGCGCCGCTGCGCATGCTGATGAACAATCTCGACCCGGATGTGGCGGAAAACCCCGACGAGCTCGTGGTGTATGGCGGCATCGGCAAAGCCGCACGCAACTGGGAGTGCTTTGATGCCATTACCCGCAGCTTGCAAGAGCTCGAAGAAGACGAAACCCTGCTGGTACAGTCCGGCAAGCCAGTCGGCATTTTCAAAACGCATCCGGATGCACCACGCGTACTCATTGCCAATTCTAACCTCGTGCCTCACTGGGCCAGCTGGGAGCAGTTCCGCGAGTTGGATGCCAAAGGCCTGTTCATGTATGGGCAGATGACCGCTGGCAGTTGGATTTACATCGGCTCTCAGGGTATTGTGCAAGGCACCTATGAGACATTTGTCGAAGTCGGTCGCCAGCATTTTAATGGCAACCTGCAAGGCAAATGGATTCTCACCGGTGGGCTTGGTGGCATGGGAGGCGCTCAGCCATTGGCCGCCACCATGGCCGGCGCCTCCATGCTCGCCGTGGAATGTGACCCCAGCCGGATTGAGAAACGGCTGGAAACGCACTACCTCGACGAAATGGCCACCGATCTTGACACGGCATTAGAACGTATCACCAGCGCCTGCACCAAAGGTGAGGCTATCTCAGTCGGCCTGCTTGGCAACGCGGCCGAGATATTCCCGGAATTGGTCAAGCTCGGCATCAAGCCGGATATTGTCACTGATCAAACCTCAGCTCACGACCCGCTCAATGGCTACTTGCCCGCAGGCATGAGCCTGACTGATGCCGAAGCGCTTCGCCAATCCAACCCGACTGAGATGGAGCGCCGCGCCAAGGAAAGCATGGCGGTGCAAGTGCGCGCCATGCTCGATTTGTATCATCAGGGCATCCCCGTGCTGGATTATGGCAATAATATCCGCCAGATGGCGCAAGACATGGGCGTCGAGAATGCCTTTGAGTTTCCGGGATTTGTCCCTGCTTACATCCGCCCGCTTTTCTGCCGTGGCATTGGCCCGTTCCGCTGGGCGGCACTGTCCGGCGACCCGGAAGATATTTACCGCACCGATGCCAAGGTCAAAGAACTGATACCTAGCAACCAACACCTTCATAACTGGCTGGACATGGCCAAAGAGCGCATTGCCTTCCAGGGCCTGCCTGCACGCATTTGTTGGGTCGGGCTGGGTGAACGCGCTAAGCTTGGCCTTGCCTTTAATGAAATGGTTGCAACAGGCGAGCTCAGCGCTCCGGTTGTCATAGGCCGCGACCATCTGGATTCAGGCTCCGTTGCAAGCCCTAACCGCGAGACGGAAGGCATGAAAGACGGCACCGACGCGGTTTCCGACTGGCCACTACTCAATGCATTACTCAACACCGCCAGCGGGGCAACCTGGGTCAGCCTGCATCATGGCGGCGGCGTTGGTATGGGCTATTCCCAACATAGCGGCATGGTCATTGTTGCGGACGGCACCGATGCCGCCGCCAAACGGCTGGAGCGTGTGCTCACGAACGACCCCGGCACGGGCGTGATGCGCCATGCCGATGCCGGTTATGACATTGCTATCGACTGCGCAAAAGAAAAAGGGCTGAAGCTGCCAATGATCAGTGATTAAGATTACAACGTGACATTGATAACTCCATTTACTAAAAAGCGTTAAGCAAATGGGGAATGACATGCCTGTATTCGATTTAACATCAACAGATCTACACACCTACAGCCAAACCGCCGAAAAGCGTGGCTGGGATACGTATCCAACTAACATTATTTTGTGCAATGATCCTGGCATTGATGATGTCATCGCCATGATGTTGTTACATTCACCCAAATTGGACATAAACATTCATGCAATCATTGCCGGTGCCGGCAATGTGCCAGCGGATATAACATCACGCCGGGCATGGGAGACACTACAATTGATGGGTGTTGACGACTCCATCCTATACAAGGGTAAAGAGGTAGACGGTATCGAAGACAATGCAATGGGTGCCGGCGGCCTTGGCCGGGTGACCATCAGACCCAAAAAAGAACAACCCATCCTGCCCTCTGATTACATCTCACGCACGTTAGATACGATTCGCAATTTGCCCGATGGCGAGCGGATGACGCTTGTGTCAACGGGCGGGCTGACGGACATCGCGGAGATACTAAAAGCGATCAAGCAGCATGGACTCTCAGACCGAATAAGCCATGTGGCATTGATGGGGGGAGTGCTCAATCAGACAGAAGCCAACGCTCCTCCGGGCCCTGATGGCTACACCGAATTCAATTTACTGCATGCGGCTGATGCGAGCGCTGACACTTACGCATTATGCGCCGAAATGGGCATTGATATCGTGCAAGCCACGTTGGATATGACACACCATATTACGCTCAGTCAGCAGGAAATTGATGCGCTCGAATCAGTGAGAAAACCGGGGCAGAATCATGCAAATCCTCAAAATCCTGTGGCTGAAGTGTGCCGCTGGTTGCTTGCCAGTGTCCCGGAATGGGATTTCTATCGCTATAATGAATTCACAGATACCACTATTGGTGGCAAAGCAGGATTATTGGCCGAAGGTTATAGTGAATATCCACAGCATGACCCGGCTATTATCCTGGCATTGCTCTACCCGGGATTGTTTGATGTTCAGGAAAATACGCTCAGGGTTCACCCAGCGGGTCATGCAAAAGCTGGTGGGTTCTATGATGGTGAATCATCACCAGAAGAGGGACGTGTCTATACGCTCTATCCTGCGGAACGCTATCGGGAGAATATTATGCAGCATGATGAAGCTGCGGGGCGTTGGCTCAGTTTTATCACGCCACTATTTGCTAAAATGAAAGGATTATTATCTGCATTTGAAGGCCACTGTGCTGATAGTGCAGAGGTCGATGCTACCTATCATTACAAATTGAATGAACCGACCATGGGGCGTGGTGGGATGCGGATGACCCATTTTGATTCTATTGCAACTGAAATACTGCCGTTAGAGCCGACATACAGAGCTGTTGATGGAAGCCTAACTGAAGTGGCTATTGGCCAAAGCCTTTCGGGCGGCAAAGGCTACATCAACGCATAATAGCAGCAACACCACAACAGCAATCGTAAACAAATTAACCATAACCTAAATATTTGTGCGTACCCTACCTTTGTAATGGCTCGTCATACAGGAATGACGCATGACAAAATACAGCGTGGGCATATTTGTGTGGATGGCGATTGCACTGGCGCACATCAGCACCGCACATGCCGTCTCCACCAGTTGGGACAGTGATTTTGGCGAGTTAGTGTTGAATGTTAATGATGACGGCACAATTGAAGGGCACTATCCTAAATATAGCGGCACCCTCACCGGCAAAATTGAAGAAGATGGAAGGCTGGTCAGTATCTGGAACCAGCCCACTGCAAAACAACGATGTGACACACCCAAAAACAACCAGTATTATTGGGGAACCGTGCATTGGGCGCTTGCTGAAGGGCGCTATTTAATCGGCTATTGGACCTATTGCGACAACCCTGATACCGGCGGTAGCTGGAATGCCTATCAACCCTCCGCCGCTGATATGTTTGCTGACCTGTTAGGCACATTGCTATCCGCCGCAGGACAGGTGGCCGGAAGCCAGATTGGAGGGCACGCTATTGTCCAGCAACTCGCAGGCCATGCGATTGATCGCGCCACCAACGCCACCACTGACATGCTGGATGCATCAGGCACGGTGGAGGGGATGGTTGCCATCGCCTCCACCCCAAGCGACACACTCGCCCAGCTAAAAGCCTTAGCCGAACCGCAGTTAGCGGAGACGTGCGCTCATCGCACCTCACGCCACAAACCCAGCTTCGACAGCAGAAATTGTCGCTAGATAGTGTCGTCACGAGATGGAGAATGTGACGACAATGAGCCGAAAGGCCATTGGAAGTAAAACTCCCGGAGGGTGAGCCGAGTTAAAACGAGGCGAATCTAAGTGCAGAAAATAGCAGTTTGCAGGCCATTAAACATCTCGTGACGACACTATCTAATATTCCATCTCATGCAATAATCACTGGACGACCTATCCCTGATTTGTTTAGAATCATTCCAAACAAATACAGGGTCATATCATGAGTGCAGGATTTTCAGAGAAACATTACCTCGTTCTTGGCGCAGCAGGGGGCATCGGCTCCTGCGTTAGCCATATGCTGAGTGAGGCCGGAGCCACCCTCACCCTTGCCGGACGCACGGAAGAGACGGTCGCGTCACTGGCCGACAAATTGGGTGCGACCTCTCACACCGTTGATGGCCGTGACTTTTCCGCTGTCGAATCACTGGTCGAAGAATGCGGCGAATTGGATGGCATCGTCAATTGCATTGGCTCTGTGCTACTCAAACCCGCACACCTGACGGATGAAAACACCTATGACACCATTGTCGATACCAATCTCAAATCGGCTTTTGCCACGGTGCGCACCGCCGGAAAATTTATGCGTAAAGGCGGCTCTATCGTGTTGCTAAGCTCTGCCGCTGCCATGCATGGCCTGACCAATCACGAAGCCATTGCTGCCGCCAAGGCGGGCATCATTGGCCTGACCATGAGTGCAGCCGCAAGCTATGCCGGCACCGGCCTGCGCATCAATGCGGTAGCGCCGGGGCTGACGCAAACGCCGATGACAGAAAAAATCACCGCTAATGACGCGGCGCGCAAAGTCTCCGAATCCATGCACGCGCTCGGTCGGCTTGGCGAGCCAGAGGACATCGCCCGCGCCATCCTGTTTTTCCTCGATTCCGCCAATAGTTGGGTCAGCGGCCAGGTGCTCGGTATCGATGGTGGCCTTTCACGTCTTATGCCAAAAATAAAGGTATAATCATGGACATTCTCATCAATACAATTCCACATCTAGCCGCATTTGCATGGTTGCTCATGACATTCACTTTTTACGCCGCAGCAGGCCAAACCCTGTGCACAACTAACGCAATGCGCTGATTGTCATAAAACTTTCATAGTTCATCAAC
>CAYSXY010000023.1:0-32481 GCA_964435165.1 uncultured Rickettsiales bacterium | reverse complement strand
CAAAGCATTCACTGATCCTGCTATTTAATAAATCTCTTATTGGTTAGCAATGCCGTTACTGCCCTGCAATATATTTGCCTATAGTTAGAGCGGCAATAGTGGTGACCAGGCTGGATCGGATGCATCCATCGGCGTGATAATCTCACGCTCGTTAAAACCCGTCACATCAACTGAAAACAACCGGCTACGGCCATTGGTGGTGCGCGTGCCTCTTTCCTGGCGAGTAAACACAATCACCCGACCGTTGGATGACCAGGTTGGCCCCTCCACCAAATAACCACGCGTCAGCAGGCGCTCGCCTGAACCATCCGGACGCATCACGCCGATGTAAAATTCGCCCTGATGCATTTTAGTAAACGCCACCAAATCGCCACGTGGTGACCAGACGGGCGTTCCATAGCGACCATCCCCAAAACTGATACGTTGCACATTGCCGCCTCCCGCATCCATCACATAGAGCTGCTGGCTTCCGCCACGATCGGAGTTGAAGACAATGCGGCGGCCATCCGGCGCATAAGAAGGGGACGTATCAATGGCCGGGTGATCGGTCAACTGACGGATATGGCGCGAGCGCAAATCCATCTCGAAAATATCGGTGTTGCCCTCTTCGGCAATGGACATAATCACGCGCCCGCCATCGGCGGAAAAGCGCGGGGCAAAGGACATGCCGCGAAATTCGCCCAACACATCTTCGCGGCCCGTCTCCAGATCACGGATATGCACACGCGGCACATCGCTTTTATAGGAGAGATAAATGACCTCCTGAAAGCTTGGAGAAAAACGCGGCGTGAGCACCAGATAAGACCCATCGGTCAGAAATTTATGATTCTCGCCGTCCTGGTCCATCACGGCCAGGCGCTTCACCCGGCGGTCAGCCGGGCCTGACTCCGCGATATAGACAATACGCGAATCGAAATACCCCTCTTCCCCGGTCAGACGTTTATATATTTCATCGGAAATCAGATGGGCGACCCGACGCCAGTTTTCCTTCAGTGTGGTAAACTCCTTGCCGGCAATTTGTTGTTCGGCGTAGGTATCCCATAGGCGAAAGGCGATACTGACATTCTGGCTGTCCCGATTCGTCACCGTGCCGGTCACCAGCGCCTGGGCATTAATCTGCCGCCAATCGCCAAATCGCGGCAGCACCTGGCCGTACGCGACCTGCTCGATAAAGGCGCGCTTATCAACACTGGCAAACAGGCCGGAACGCTCCAAATTGGCCTGGACCACCCGCATAATATCGCGGCCAATACGCACATCTTCTTCTGTTGCTCCCGGCAGATCGGGCAGGGCAATCGGTAGCGGATCACGGTGTCCCTGCGTGATGTCAACTTTCAACACTGCCATGGCGGGTACTGGTATCATCACCAAGGCCAGCATTATGGTTGCAATGATCCGATTCATGCCATTTCTCCCTGTCAGCAGCAGTTATGGTTTATCCTGCAAATTCCTGTTCAGAATTTTGCAGGAATATTTACGCGTCAATAAGGCGCAGCCCGCAGTCGCAGGCTTTATAGCCGTCTCATATAGTATCCGAACATGAAGTGGATTGACTATAGCCATATCGCGCTTACTGTTAGCAGAATACCCGGCTGCGTCAAACAACGACAGTCGTGTTACAGCCACCCCTTTGCAGAGGAGCAGGGTATATTTCATTCAGGCGCATGACGGCTGTGCTCCCATCGGTCGTTTGCCTTCACCTACGACTCCTCCAATCCTCCCAAAGGGGCACGGAGTAATTCCCCTGCACGATTCAATAGAGCACATCGCGCGGGTTGAAGGTCAGTTCCATCTCGCGCCAACTGGCATAGCGATTAGCGGGCAACTCTTTTAATGGGCTGCACATCTTGACGGCACGCACCGCGCTATCGGCTGCAGCACGATAGGTGCGGTCTGTCCCGTAGCGCAGTCGGTCCATCACCTCAACGCGGCGCACAGAGCCATCCTGAGCCAGCATCAGCCGAAGATTAATAACCAATTCGTGGGCATCGCGTACCCCGGCCGGGATACGCCAGCAGCGCTGGATCTGGCGGCGAATGGCATCGACCTGGCTCACGGAAAGCGGCATTGACGGATTATATTGGCTGCGCGAAGGCGTGTTGGCCGCACTGCGATCGGCGAGCTGAGGCTCGCGGTCTTTGGCTTCATCCGCCAAATCTTTCAAAATATCATCAAAACTCGGCTGAGCCTGCTTCGGCTCTGGCTTTGGTTCGGGCTTTGTTTCTTTCGGCTTTTCTGGCTTTGCCTCAGCCGGTTCCGGGGTTGGTTTGGGCGTTTCTTTCGGCGGAGGCGGCGCCAGTTCTTTTTGCGCTACCGGCTCCGGCTTAGGCAGCGTCGGCTCTTTGGGTTTGGGAGGTTTCGGCTGCAGCTTTGGCTTAGGCCGCTCTGGTTTTGGTTTGGGTGTTTCTGTCGGCGGAGGCGGTTTGATGTTCGTACGCTCGCCGACCGGCACGAGCTCGACAACCATAGCAGAGGTGTCGATCACCTGCTCACGCTGGAGAAAAGATGGTAGCCCCATCAGCGCAATCGCCAGAATCATGCCATGTAATGCCAGTGATGGCAGCCAGCCCTGCCCCATAGATTAACGCCCGGATTGAATCGGTTCGGTCACCAGCGCTACCTTATGGAATCCGGCAGCATGAATTTCGCCCATCACCCGCATGACCCGGCCATAATCGATGGCCTGGTCCCCCCGCACAAAAATGCGAGCATCGCGATTGGCCTGGGTAATCGCGCTCAGGCGAGGCCCCAGCTCATTCAGTGCGGTTTTGGTCTCCTGAATGTAAATTTCACCGTCTGCCCTCACGGAAACGGATAGTGGCTCATCCTGCCCCGGCAGCGGCTTAGCCGCGCTTTCCGGTAGATCCACCGTCACCCCAGCAGTGAGCATGGGCGCCGCGACCATAAAAATAATCAGTAATACCAACATCACATCCACGAAGGGGGTGACGTTAATCTCTGACATGATGCGGCGTTGGTGACGCGATCCTCTGCCGCCACCCGATGGCATGGAAGCTCCCATTATGCTGCCTCTTCCAGATCAGGGCTCGTACGGCGACGGCGCGCATGCAACTGGCGCGAGAGCAATGCGACAAACTCGGTGCAAAAATCTTCCATGACTCCACCGAATTGCTGTGCCTGTGCTGCGAAGCGGTTATACGCCACCACCGCCGGAATCGCGACAAACAACCCCATAGCGGTGACAAAAAGTGCTTCAGCAATCCCGGGCGCCACTACAACCAGGCTGGTATTTTTTTCCACAGCAATACTCTGAAAGGCATTCATGATGCCCCACACGGTGCCAAACAGCCCAATAAATGGAGCCGTGGCCCCGAGCGTTGCCATAAAACCAAGTTTGCGCTCCATACGATCCAGTTCGCGGTTGCGCGCCACCGCCATAATGCGGTCTATGCGCGCCAGAATCGCATCCTTGGTAGATTGGTCGAGCTTACCAATTTCCTTAATATTGGAGGCATACCATTCCTGCATGCCGGCGATAAACACCCGTTGCAGGGGGCTGCCGCGCCCTTTGCGCATCACCTCATAACATTCATCAAGATCATCGCTTTCCCAGAATTTTTCCTGAAAGGCATCCGCTTTCTGCGTTGCTGTTTTGAATCCGGACATTTTTTGAAAAATAGTCGCCCAGCACCAGACGGATAACCCCAGCAGCAGGATCATCACGGCCTTAACCACGATATCCGCCTGCATAAACATGCCGAGCATGCTCATATCATGCGCTGCCATAGTTCCAGCCAGTTCAACGGCATCAACGGCAGTGGTCATAGGCGGCTCTCCTTTTTGATTATGGCGTTCATGCTGTCTGCATCAATGCAGTTCGCATGGCATCTGGCAGACGCGACGGTTTTAGCGTCTGGTTTTTCGCATCTTCCGAGACGCAGACCAGTGTCACATCAAGCTCAATCAACAGCACGGCGTCGCGTACAATATGCTGCGTCATAGTCATAGTCGCTCCCTTGCATCCCTGCAAGCGGCTTTGCACGGTGATCATATCATCCAGTATGGCGGGTTGGTGATAAGTAATCTGCAGCTCTTTGACGACAAAACCAATGCGCTGCTTATCGCGCAATTGTTGCTGTTCGAACCCGTGGTCGCGCAACCACTCGGTGCGAGCCCGCTCGGCGAATTTCAGATAATTGGCATAGTAAACAATGCCACCGGCATCGGTATCTTCATAATAAACGCGATACGTACTTTCGTGGTATGTGGCCATACATATCTGTTATCACAAGGCAGACATTACCACCAGCCTCATAGCGATTGGGGTATGAGAAGATGCGTAAGGGATTAGTAGTCGTAATTATTGATGGGTGTTAGAGAGAATATCCCAATACATAGGCGCAGATAAAAATGAGCACCATGATGCCCAAAATCCAGGGCAGCATTTCTAATACAATTTCCGCAAAATCTTTCATCGTCATCGCCTGCTTTATTGTTTAAGCGTACATTTATTATCGGCCGCATAAAGGCTAATGCTTAAGAATAGCATTATTTCTTTAACCTTTTATGACGACTCGCCTTACATAGCCGCGCCGCGTGATACGAACCTTGTATAGCCATAGCTAAGGCCAATAAGGCTCAGGCCTAAGCCAAAGAAGGACATGACCCGCCACAATCCATCTAATTCAGACGCATCATACAGGAACACCTTTCCAACCACGACCACTAACAACCCCAGTGATGCCAGCCGCCAGGACTGTCGTTCATAACATATGCCTGCAACGGCCAGCCCTAACCCAAAGATGAGCCAGACGATCGAATAGGTATAGATCTCCGCCAGTGACGCTTCTCCATGATGCATCATTTCACCATGAAACGCATAGCGAACATTCAGGGTCAGCAGTGCTAACAGCATCATAAATTGCATCGCAGATGATATTTTCTGCAGCCAGCCATGATGATCCGCCAAGCGTTGATGCCAATGATTCCAAATGAGCGGCAGGCCAAAGGGCAGCAGCAGTGCATTAAACAACCCTGTGCCTGACACCTGCTGGGCGGCAAATGCGGGATTGTAGCGCAACATGTCAAAATAGCCGATGCGGAATAGCGCGACCATGCACAGAGTCATGCCTGCCAGTGTGACCGCCTGACGAGTATAGTGCCGCCCGATCCACAGACACGACAGGCCGAAGACAAACAGCACATTCGTCGTCGCACCACGCTCGACAAATCCTGCCTTGGCAAACAACAACTGCGCATCGACATGGAACGCATGGCGCATGAGATAATAGCCCATTAACGCCGCCAGGGTAATCGCGGTACACTCCAGCATATGCACTAATCGACCATCCTGAAACGCGCGCAATTGCCAGGATGACAGGACAAATAGCAGCGCAGGCACTCCCAGTTGAATCACAGGCCACTGCACCATCGGCACCGTATCCTGCAAGGGCAAACGCAGCTCTATCAGGCTATAGGCCGTTAATTGCAGCAGCAAGAAAATCTGGGGCAGCAGCACGGCGGCAAACACCGCCAGCATGACACCCGCCAGCACGCGTAATATGGCAAGGCTTGTACGATGCGATAACCAGCTGAGCGTGAATAGCTGAGCGGCAATCGCCAGCGATAGAAACTCCCGCTCCAGTTCAATGAACATCGCCAGCGCAATCAAACTGGTCGCTAACGTTGCAAATCCCGCAATGAGAAGTGACTGCTCACGCCCGGCTTGCAGACGGTGGCGCACTTCATGCACGGCGTAGACCGACCACGCCGCCAGTGCGGAGGCTAATAGCCCCCAGAAGAGTGGCACATCGGCGAGGAATGGCGCATCATGTAATCGATAATAGCCTAAGAGATACCCTCCCAGGGCGGCCACAGCGGAGAGTCCTCCCCAATGCAGCTTGTCCGGCGTATTCCAGAGCAGCGCATAACCCACGCCAGCAAACAGGGCGACATAGATTCCCCATACCAGCATCCATTCGGCCATATCGCCACTGCGCCAGCCAGCGAGCATGACATAGGTCACGGCAATGGCAAGCCATGGGACAAAACCATAGATGCGCGGGTTGAACCAGGCCAGTAGCAGACCGGCCCCAGCCAGCATGCCGAACCAGACCCACTCCATCAAGGCAATACCGCCATGCGAGGCCACCGCCCCCATCAGCAGCAAGGCGCTACCGAGACCGATATAATTCAGAAGCGATGGCAGATGCATCCAGCGCTGCGCCATTTGAGTATCAGCTGTCCATTGATCACGCGATTGCTGCACAATGACGGCACTGACGCCGAGCAAAAACAGGGCCAGCCACAAGGTGTCACCAGCATCCAACCCACGCAGCATCCACAGCACTACCCAGAGCAACGCCGCCAGCACAGACGGAATAGACAGCCACCACCAGTCGTGACAGCGAATCACCATCATGACCCCACTGAACAGCATGCCCAGATAGAGAAAGAGCAAGGGCGCAGATGGGTTCGACGATCCAATCAGCCCCGGGGTCAAGAACCCGACTGCCATGCCCATTAAGGCAATGGCCGGGCCATGACGCAGTGACAGCACCAGTGCCGTCGCCGTGATCACCGCCATGCCGGAAAAGCCGACAGTATTGGGTAATAATGCATATAAGATGGTGGCGGCATAACAGGAGAAATACAGCACGGCAATACCGGCGCCGGACAGCGCCTGGGCGATGCGTATTTCATTGGCCCGCGCAACACGAGCGCGCAGATGTTCCGCTGCCCAGAGCAAGGACATGCCGAACAAGCCACCGAGCATGACACGCACGAGCGGGCTGAGCCAGCCCTGAGCAATGGAGTATTTCACCAGGAAAAATCCGGCCATCACCAGCGCCATACCGCCAATCCAAACCGGCAGGCGCGCACCGAACTGCCATTCGACCAATTGACTGAATCGGAAACCTTGGGACGCATCGGATGGACTATCCTGCTGCGAATCCGGTCGCTCTGCTTGTGTGGGAGGTGTGTGTTGATGCTGGTTCAATGTGATGGCATGGTCTGCCGTGACCATCGCTGCCTCTGTCGCCACCGCGGGGTCTCCCAACGTCTCTAATGGTTTTTCTTGAGGTGAGGAAGAATGCGGACCAGCCATTTTATCATCATGCTGCGCGTCACGATCACCAGCCGTCGGCATCTGCCGTAAAATGTCAGATCGCCGCGCCTGCATCAATTGCCGCACCTCACGCTTTACCCGTAAAATCATCACCAAATTGACCCAGGGTAAAATAGCCGCCGCTAATGCCAGCAACCCTATGATTACAAATACGCCATCCATCATGCGCTCCACCTTGTTCTTCTCGTTCTTTACGCCAAAAGACTAAAGAAAGAATAGCACAATAATGAACATCGTTCAATTAATTTATGGTTCTTACTTATGTGACTTCTATGTTAGGGGAATGACTCTTCGTCATTCTCTGCATCAGGAGAGATCATTATGCTCACGCTCGCCGGTAAAAAAGGACTGATTGTCGGCATTGCCAATGAGCACAGTATCGCAACCGGCTGTGCGCGCCTGTGTCATCAGGCAGGTGCCGATATCGCCGTGACGTATCTCAACGAGAAAGCCAGGCCGTATGTGCAACCTGTGGCAGATGAGATTAATGCCTCCTTATTTCTACCCTGCGATGTGCGTCTGGAAGGGCAGTTGGAATCGGTCTTTGCACAGATTGCTGACCAATGGGGAGGTTTAGACTTTTTGATCCATTCCATTGCCTATGCGCCGAAAGAGGATTTGCATGGGCGTATCACCGATTGTTCAGCCGCTGGATGGCTGCAGGCGATGGATGTCTCCTGCCATTCCTTCATCCGCATGGCGAATCTGGCAGAACCGCTCATGTCATCCGGCGGATCATTGATGACCGTCTCCTTTTATGGCGCGGAACGTGTGGTTGAACATTACAACCTGATGGGGCCGGTCAAAGCCGCATTGGAGAGCACAGTGTGCTATCTCGCGGCCGAACTGGCCCCTCAGCACATTCGGGTGAATGCTCTCTCACCTAGCCCTATCAAAACACGCGCCGCTTCCGGGCTGGATCGGTTTGATACATTGCTGGAGCGTATTAAGGAAGATACCCCGGCTCACCAGCTCGCCACCATTGACGATGTCGGCGCTTATGCGGCATTTCTGGCCAGTGATTTGTCGCCGCGCGTAACCGGCAATGTGCTGTATATTGATGGCGGCTACCATATGATGGGGTGATAAAAGGTACCTCTCCGATGCTATTAACACTCAATGCCGGTTCATCGAGTCTGAAATTTGCGGTATTCACGCGCGACGGCACAATGATTACACGCGTTGCAGGCGGGCAGATCAGCGGCATGCCCGATCATCCTGTTTTGTCGCTCGATAAAGCGCCCGGCATGCATGGTGCGGACGATACAACCTCCATTGTACCAGGCTTTGAGGCCGCGTTGGACTTTTTACTCGCATGGCTGGATGAAGCAATTGGCCTTCACCATTTATTGGCCGTTGGCCATCGGGTGGTGCATGGAGGCACTGAATTTCAGACAACGACAGTGCTGACAACAGACATTATCGCCGGGCTTGAACGCTGTATCCCACTGGCCCCGCTACATGAGCCCCATAATCTGCGCCCGATCGTCCAGATCATGGTGCGCATGCCCGAACTGCCGCAAATCGCTTGTTTTGATACTGCCTTTCACCGGACGCAACCCCGCCTCTCCACGCTCTATGCCCTGCCCAGAGCCTATACGGATCAAGGGTTGATACGCTATGGGTTCCACGGCTTATCCTATGCCTATATTGCCAGCCGCCTGCCGGATGTCATGCCGTCACTAGCGGATGGACGCGTGATCGTCGCCCATCTGGGCAATGGTGCCAGCCTGTGCGCAATGCACCGGCGACACAGTGTTGCCACCAGTATGGGCTTCAGCGCGTTGGACGGGCTGGTGATGGGAACGCGCTGCGGGCGGCTGGACCCCGGCATTTTACTTTATCTGCTAAAAGACCGACAGATGAGCGCCGATGAGATCAGCGATCTGCTCTACCGGCAGTCCGGGTTGCTTGGTGTCTCCGGCCTGAGCCATGATATGAAAGTGCTGGAAGCCAGCGATCGGCTTGAGGCCGAGGAAGCTATTGCCTTATTCTGTCAGCGCGCTGCCATGGAAATCGCCAGCCTGACGGTACCGCTGGGCGGGTTGGATGCGCTGGTATTTACCGCCGGTATTGGTGAACATAGCGCACTGATTCGGCAGAGAATCTGCGCTTCCCTCCCCCATTTAGGCCTATCAATCGATGAGGATGCCAATCAGCGGAACGCTACGCTTATCAGTGCAGACGATAGCCGTATTACCATCGCCATCATCCCCACCAATGAAGAACGGATGATCGCCACCGACTGCTATAGACTATTAGAGACAATTCAGGCCTGATCTTTGACAGCTTGTGGCAGATGATAGCATTGATCATCCGTTGGAAACTGCCGGGCCCGCACATCCGCCGCGTAGCGCTCTATTGCCTGCGTTAATTCAGATGCCATATCGCCATAACGTTTGACAAATTTCGGCACGAAACCACTGGTCATTCCCGCCATATCCTCTGTGACAAGTACCTGACCATCGCAATCACGCGAAGCGCCGATACCAATGACCGGGATGTTCACGGCCTGTGTTACTAACGCTCCCAGCGATTCATAGACCCCTTCCAACACCACAGCAAACGCACCTGCTTCTGCCACGGCTTTGGCATCCTCAACAATCAATTGTGCTGCCTCTTCATTGCGGCCCTGCGCGCGAAAGCCACCCAGCACTTGTTTATGCTGCGGCGTCAACCCCACATGCCCCATCACAGCGATGCCGCGCCGCGTCAGAAAACGGATCGTCTCCGCCATCGGAACGCCACCCTCTAACTTTACCGCATTACAGCCGGTAGCGCTCACCAATTGTGCCGCATTAGTGAATGCCTGTTCTTTTGAGGACTCATAGGTTCCAAATGGCATATCAACAACAACCAATGCCCGCTTACTGGCGCGGACAACCGCCGCACCATGCTGTTGCATCATCTCCAGCGTGACACCATGTGTGGAAGGAAGGCCATAGATCACCATGCCCATCGAATCGCCCACCAGCAACATGTCGCAATGTGCATCGGCGGCGTGGGCAACCGGCGCGGTGTATGCGGTCAGCATCACCAACGGCTCACCGCCCTTGCGTTGACGAATATCCGGTACGGTCACTCGTTTGGTTATCTTTGTCATCACGCTATGTTAAGAAAAGGGTAGCGTTCTGTCCACCCTGCTGTTTTGCCAAAGCCGGGGGTGTATCTCTTATCGTCAGCTGGTCACGGCGCCACCTTGCGGGGTGGAGGATTCATCCCCCTCTTCTTCCGTCAGGACGGGAGGCATGTCCGGCACCAGAGGCGTTGGCGGTGGACTGACACCCACGTCCTGACCCGAAGCAATAGATGACGGCACATCAGTGGGCGGCGTTTGTGGCGCACTTTCCAGCGCACGCGTGTCCAATTCCAGTGACGCACCGAGTGTATCGGTCGCGGCATAGTCTGTGGATTCTGCTGCCACTAAATCGCTTGGAGATGCTGGATTAACTGTGTCGCCGATCGGCTGTCCGAATGGGGAAGGTGTGACCGTTTCCGGCTGTGGAGATGGCTCAGGCGCAGGCGGCGCAAAGGATGAAGAGGCCGTTTGTGGCTGGGTAAACGAACTTTCAGCCTGTTCAAACTGAACGGCATCTGCCGGTGACGCATCTGCGGTTGGTATGGGCGTTGCTTCATCCAATGGCTGAGCGGCGTCTATCGGCTGTGCAAATGGCGAGGGCATGCCCGACATATCGGTCGATTGTTCTTCGGTGGGCTGCACAGACTCTTCTGCCAATGGTACTGGCTCCGCAAACGGGTCAGAAGGCATGGCCTCGTGTGCCTGGATAGGCGCATGGTCCATCGGCACTGCTTCAACAGAAGCATCCGATGCCAGTGACGGTGAGGTTGCTTCCTCTACAGACTGCGTTTGAGTGGATGGCGCAGGGCAGCCAATATCTGGTGAAGCAGGCACCGCCTGGCTATCATCCCGGGCAAATGACGGAGGCGCTTCCGGCTGATCAATCGGAAGAGGTGACTCCCCAGGTGCCAATGCCGGAGGGGAATCGATTGAGGTGTCATGTATGGGAGTCCCAGCCAACGCATCTCCCGCATTCATTGGCGTATCCTGCGGTGGCGCAGCAGATGCGCCAACAGATGGATTATCATGCGAGATGTCACCCTCTGACGGTTGGCCAAATACAGGAACATCTGACGTTGCCGCTAATTCCTGGGGCGCATGTTGCGCGGGATTCTCTGTTGCTTCGGTCGTCGGGAACATGTCGGCTGAAGCCGATTGCTCCAGTTGAACCGGGTCAGTTGCAGCCGCCAACGTATCAATCCCCGGAACTATGGATTCCTGTTCCGCAAATAGCGGCTGTGTTGCTGAGGCCACGGTTTCCGTTGTATCCACCGCTGACGGCGAATAGACCTGATCTGCAGGTGCCTCGGACTGAATGGAATGCTCAACGGCGTGAGCCTCATGGGCCTCCTGCATCGGAGAATGGCCCGCTTCAGGCATGGTGGCGCCCGCCATCTCTGCTTGCGGTGCAGCGAAGGCGTCTGCTACTGGCTGTTCAGCCTGCTGGCCGTGATGTATTTCCAGTCCCTCTTCACCAAATGCCACCTGCTGATCTGGTGACGGCGCAGTGAATACACCACCCGCCTCCACAGCCGGCGCTTCTGATTGCTGCGAAAAAACAGACCCTTCATGCATTGGCTGAGACGGCGCCTCAGCCGCGATACTCTGCTCAGATGACGGCTCGACAGCTACATGCTCACTGGCCAGCTCTCCACCGGTCATTTCCCCACTGACCAAATCGCTTTCAGCTTGCTGGAAAGGCTCTGGCGCGTCATCTACTCTCTGAGGCACCATCATATCAGTCTCTGATTGTGCGGGCACCTCGGCTTGCGATGGCGCTATCGCAGCGGGAAATGCCTCACGCACCTCCTGAGATTCTTCCACAATGCCTTGCGCGTTCTCTTCCTGCGTTTTGACATTTGGCCCTTTTTTGACATTTTGTTCCGGAGCGGCGCGTGGGAGGGTGATGGTAATCGTCGTTCCTTCGCCCAATTCACTTTGAATGCTAAAGGTACCGCCCATCACTTCGGTCAATTTTTTGGTGAGCGGCAGCCCCAACCCGGTTCCTTCATATTGACGGCTCAGTTCACTATCCACCTGACCGAAAGGCGACATTGCTTTGGAGATGTCTTTCGGAGCAATGCCGATACCCGTATCACGCACTTGTAATGTAACCGATTCATCGGTCACACTCTGCCAGGCGCTGAGTGTCACGCTGCCACCTTGCGGCGTAAACTTCACCGCGTTAGATAACAGGTTGAGCAAGATTTGCTTTAGTTTCTTCGCATCGGTCTGCAGGACAAAATGCTCACTCGGCAATTCTTCGACCAGATTGACACCCGCTTCCTCCGCACGCGTGCTGACCAGACGCATACTGGTTTTGACGATTTTGATGGCATCGATTTCGGAGATTTCCAGCTCGAGTTTACCAGCTTCGGCTTTGGAGTAGTCCAGAATGTCGTTGATCAGACTCAACAAATGAACGCCGGAGGAATGAATATCGCGCACATAATCATTGTATTTGTCATTGCCAAGCGGGCCAAGCGATTGATTTTTTATAATTTCCGAAAAGCCAATAATAGCGTTGAGTGGCGTGCGCAATTCGTGACTGATATTGGCCAGAAAGCGTGATTTTTCACGGTTTTCTGATTCCGCTCGCGCCTTGGCCGATGCCAGTTCCAGGTTTTTCTCATGCTGCTTGGCAATAATGGTCTCGGCGCGCTTGGCAGTAAACACCAGGGCAGAGAGTAGTATGGAGAAAATCAGGATAATCCCTGATGTTCCCAGAAGCTGAAACTGATCCAACTGCTGCCACTGACGGGTGACATCGAAGTAGACTTCGATATAGCCTTCAATTTCGACATCGCTGTCAGCGACGACCGCGACATAATCTTCCGACAGAATCGGCACCAGGGTCTGGACAAGGCTGCCTGTCGTCAGTGAGCCGTCCGGCGCTTTGATGGTTCCTTCCGGGATGATACGACTGTAAATGCGCCCGGCTTTAATCGTCGTCAGCGCATCTTCCGCCGTGACACTGCTGCCCTGGCTGAACAATAAGGCTCCCTGTTTACCCGAGACAATAATCTCCGATTGATCTGTCGACAGAAACGGGGCGCCATCTCCGTTATAAATATTTACTTTAGCTATGGGCAGGCCTTCAAAATAACGAAACGCATCGCGGCTAAACCGGATAAAACGCTTATCTCCGGGCCAATCTGCCGTTGGTACATCTGCCAGAATTTCATTAAACAGCCGGTCATAACGTCGCCAGATGGTATTAATAAAGCCTTGTGAAAGCGAGACATTATTCTGTTCCACCACATTGACCAGATCATCGGCGGCAATTTGCCGGAAATACATGCCCACCGCCAGGGCAGCCACCACCACGAGGATCAGGCTGGCAATCGAGAAATATCGTAAGTAAGCAAACATTAGCGGGGCGTTCGACCGTGCAGTTGATTGACAGAGTTCAAACAAACCACCAAAAAATGAATAAGGCGTTTATAGGCATGTCATGCATAAAAGCATTGACGGCACTGCTTACAGGCGCTAATAATTTTCGCCCTTTTGCTAAGGCTAATAAAAATATGTTAGGAAGAGTCCGATGAAACGAACGTTTCAGCCCAGTAATCTCGTTCGCAAACGCCGCCATGGTTTCCGCTCTCGCATGCGTACCGTGGGTGGGCGCATGGTGATCGCCAACCGTCGTCGCAAAGGACGCAAGCGCTTAAGCGCGTAATTTATCGCCTCTTTATGTTACGCTTATCGTGACAAGTGATGTTTAGCGCATAGGGGTGATGGCCAATGCCAGACACATTGCCTGTGATCATGCTTACCAAGCGCCGCCAATTTATACATATGTCTGCTAAAGGCACCTCTCGTGCTGCACGCTCCGTCGTTCTCCAATATCTTCCAACCGTTGAGAACGCTGATACCATACATGTTGGCTACACGGTCTCCAAACGGGCCTGCCCTCTTGCCGTTGGCCGTAATCGCATTAAACGACGTCTGCGCGCCGCCTTTCAAGAGTTGGCATCCGCCGGTGATTGGCCGCAGGGCATGTTTGTGATTATTGGCCGCCGCGATGCGCTAGATGCTCCCTACTCACAACTGTTGCAGGATCTGCGCTATTGTCTGAGAAAACTATGCCGCAACGCTCCGTGAAGCGCTCTCCATTGAGCTATTGGCTGGCATTGCCATTGATTGGTCTGATCTGGTTCTACCGCATTACACTCTCGCCATTGCTGGGGGCACATTGCCGATTCCACCCCAGCTGCTCGCGATATGCGATGGACGCCTATCGCCGGCACGGTCTGATCTACGGCTCTTATTTCACTGCCCGGCGCCTGTTGCGCTGTCATCCCTGGGGCGGACAGGGAGAGGATCCCGTGCCGGATAAGGTTGATTTTACGGTGAAACTGCGCTCTAAACGGCGTCCACATCATCCATCCTAATTCATAGACATTGTTACAACTAATCAGGAATCCGTCATGCAAACCCAGCCGGGAGTGGATCTTAAAAACCTGGTGATCGCCTTCGCTATTTCCGTGGTGATTATGTTTGTCTGGCAGTTGCTGATGCCCCCGCCACCACCTCCCCAGCCACCTGCTGAGCAAACGACTGCCCAACCCAGTCAAGAAGCGTCGGCCATCTCCGACACCGCCGCCCTTCCGACACCCGGCACATCAGGCGCAACAGATTCTTCCATTGGTGCGGCCGCACCCGCAGGCCCGCCTCGTAGCCTCGATGAGGCACTGGCCGCCTCGCCTCGCCTCACGATTGAGCATCCGCATCTGCATGGGTCTATCGCCTTAAAAGGGCTGCGTTTCGATCATTTAACCCTTGCCGATTATCGGCGGACGCTTGATCCAAACAGCCCGGAAGTAACGTTGCTGAAACCATCGGGATTGCCAGGCGGGTATTTCGCCGAATTTGGCTGGGCGGGGACGGATCCATCGCTGCGTTTGCCTGACAAACACAGTATCTGGCAAACGACGGCAGAGACCTTAAAACCTAACCAGCCTGTGACACTGTATTGGGATAATGGTGACGGCCTGCGTTTCTTCACCGAAATCACGTTAGATAAACATTATATGTTCACGCTGCGCCAGTGGGTGGATAATCAGAGCGGTGAGACAGTAGCACTGGCCCCGTTTGGACTCATTAATCATAGCTGGGTTCCTCGTGATCAGATGGAATATATCCTGCATGAAGGGCCATTCGGTGTGTTCAATGAGCAACTGGAAGAAATCGGTTTTGCCGACATGGTCGATGAACAGCCGACGCGTAGTTTCACCACCACACGTGGCTGGTTAGGTATCAGCGAAAAATACTGGTTTACGGCGCTGATTCCGGAAGAGGGTTTTACCGGCCGCTTCACCTATCATTATCATCAGCCATCCCAAACAAATCGCTATCAAAGTGATTATCTGGCCGCTACCACGGAGATTGCTCCAGGTGCAACATCCGAGCAGACCCTGCGCTTTTATGCCGGGCCAAAAATTGTCACACTGCTGGATGACTACAGCGCCGCTCATCAGATTCCCCTGTTTGATCGCGCGGTGGATTTTGGCGTGCTCTACTTTCTGACGAAGCCGTTTTATCAGCTACTGGTGTTTTTTAACGGGCTGCTCGGTAATTTCGGGCTGGCTATTATGGCGCTGACGGTGCTGATCCGCCTGGTATTATTTCCGCTCGCGAACAAATCATACAAATCGATTGCCCAGATGAAAGCGCTGCAGCCTCGCATGATGGAACTGCGTGAGCGCTATGCCGACGATAAAATGCGTATGAATCAGGAAATCATGGCTTTGTATCAAAAGGAAAAAGTCAACCCCATGGCGGGCTGCCTTCCGATTCTGATTCAATTGCCGATCTTTTTTGCCCTTTACAAGGTACTGTATGTCACCATTGAGATGCGCCATGCTCCTTTCTTTGGATGGGTACACGACCTCTCCGCGCCAGACCCGACCAATATCTTTACATTATTCGGGCTGGTGCCGTGGAATACGCCGGGCTTTCTGGAGATTGGGCTGTGGCCCATTATTATGTGCATCACCATGGTGATACAGCAGCGACTCAACCCGCCGCCCTCCGATCCGGCACAGGAAAAAATCCTCAAAATGCTGCCTTATTTATTCCTGTTCCTGTTTGCACATTTTGCCGCAGGGCTGGTGATTTACTGGGCGTGGAACAATACGCTATCGGTCCTTCAGCAATATGTCATTTTGCGGAAACATGGCGATGAGCATCTAAAGCGCAATAAGAAAAAAGCGTTGAAAGCCGCAGACAGTGCCAATGACGAATGACCCGGCTGAAGCGGCACGCCTGACGGCAGGTGAGATACTCTTTCGTCAGCCATGCCAGTTTGTTCGCAGCGTCGTCGATATTGCTGGTCTGCCAGACACCGCTCTGCCGGAAGTAGCCTTTGCCGGGCGTTCCAATGTGGGAAAATCGTCCTTTCTTAATGCATTGGTTGGCAGTAAAAAACTGGCTCGTACGTCCGGCACACCAGGCCATACCCAACAACTCAATTTCTTTAATCTGAATGAGCGGCTCTGGTTGGTGGATCTGCCGGGCTATGGTTATGCCAAAGCACCGAAACAAGCAGCTGCGAATTGGACACGGCTGATCGAAGATTATCTGCGTGGCCGCGTACAACTCTCGCGCCTGTTTTTGCTGATTGACAGTCGTCATGGCATCAAGCCCAACGATACGGAGATGCTCGCTTTTCTGGATGCCTGCGCCGTCCCCTATCAACTTATCCTCACTAAAGCAGACAAGCTTAAGGCGGCGGATGCCGAATCCGTGATGCATGAGACGCAAAAAAAGATTGCACAGCACGGCGCAGCACTGAATAACATAACACTTACCAGTGCGGTAAAGGGCAATGGCATCGACCAAGTGCGTGCCGATATCGCCGACATCGTCAACGCAGCGCTATCATAATGGAACAACCCTCGAGTCACTTGCCGGATAATTTTCGCCTCACCGCCGAAACACTTGTCGAGGCGCTACCTTACCTGCGCGAATTTGCCGGTGAGACCTTTGTGATTAAATATGGTGGCCATGCGATGGGCGACAGCCACCTTGCCGAGCAATTTGCGCGTAATATCGTGTTACTCAAACTGGTCGGCATACATCCGGTAGTCGTGCATGGCGGCGGCCCGCAAATCGGCCAAATGTTGGAACGCCTCAAAATCGAAAGCAGTTTTGTCGATGGGCTGCGCATCACCGACCAGGCAACGGTGGAAGTGGTCGAAATGGTGCTTTCCGGTACCATCAATAAATCGATTGTCACCGCCATTAATCAGGTCGGTGGTACCGCTATTGGCCTGTCCGGTAAGGATGGAGGGTTGATTCAGGCACGCAAGCTGCGTCGCACACAAAAAGATCCGGATTCCAATATCGAAAAGATTCTCGATCTCGGATTTGTCGGCGAACCGACCGTGATTAATCCATCCGTATTTGAATTGTTTGAAACATCAGAGGTGATCCCGGTCATTGCACCAATTGGCATTGGTGAGGCTGGCGAGACCTTTAATATTAATGCCGATACTGCCGCTGGTGCGATCGCCGGTGCGTTATCTGCCTGCAAGCTCATCATGCTGACGGATGTGGAAGGGGTGCTTGATAAGAAAAAGCAGCGCATCAGCCAGATGACCGTAAAGGAAGCGCGGAAGCTGCAGGGTGATGGAACCATCTCCGGCGGTATGATTCCCAAAATTGACACCTGTATTGATGCGCTGGAAGAAGGCGTAGAATCGGCTCATATTCTGGATGGACGTGTTCCTAATATTCTGTTGGTAGAGATTTTTACCGAACATGGGGCTGGCACGATGATTGTGCCAGATCATGTTTAGATAGTGTCGTCACGAGATGGAGAATGTGGCGAAAACCGCCATTTTCGAGAACCGGAAGTTCCAGTCTATATCAATACATGAAAGCCGAAAGCACAGAAAATGGAAGTTTACAGGCCATTAAACATCTAGTGACGACACTATCTCATTTCTATCCCACTTCACTGCTCTATGCGCAGCTCGTCAGATGTGCCGATTGTCTGGTTAAAGCGCTCGACGATCTCGGTCAGTGCGGCCTCTTCCCTGATATCTGCCAGTACCGCCGGTTCCTCGCGCTGAAGACGACGTAAGACCTCCTGTTCCTGTTGCCTGCCTGCCGCTGCATCCAGACCGAGCCATTGGCTCACCTGTTGACGCAATGCCTGATCGGCGTGCTCACCCACGACCATATCCAGCAGTAATGGACGATATTCGCCCGTCGCACGCTGGCGTGCACGCTCCGCCAGAGTGAATTCAAGCGTCTCGGTCGTTTCCTTCCACATGGCCCCAAGCAGATCGGCAAAGGCTTGCATATCGGCACGCTGCTGTTGCGGGCTGCGCTTTTTCACCGCGCCAGTGCTTATACGCTCCAGCAACACTTGCGCCCGAGTCACGTAATCCGCTTGATACTGGTCATAAGCCGAGCCATTCAGGCCGAGTCGAACGGCATCCACTTCCGCCAGACGGGGGAGGTAAAACTGCAGGTAGTCTTTCAGGCTGGATGTGCGCTGCCCTTCTTCATAGGTCAGTTTCGCCGCCAGTAACTCCTGCACCTGACGCCATTGTTCCTCATCCATAGCGACCGGCGATATAATCCTGCGTTTGTTGTTTTTTCGGCTCGTTGAAAATCTGCTTAGTATCCCCAACCTCAACGATGTTACCTAAGTGGAAGAACGCCGTTTTTTGTGAGACACGTGCGGCCTGTTGCATGGAGTGAGTGACGATGACGATGGTGTAATTCGTGCTCAACTCTTCCATTAATTCCTCAATTTTGCCGGTAGCAATCGGGTCCAACGCCGAGCAGGGCTCGTCCATCAACACCACTTCCGGTTCAACGGCAATAGCACGAGCAATGCATAAGCGCTGCTGCTGGCCACCGGACAGGCCCGTGGCAGGATCCTCCAGACGGTCTTTCACCTCATCAAACAAACCGGTTTTGGTCAGGCTGCGCTCGACCATTTCATCCAGATCAGCTTTTGATTGATACAACCCATGAATACGCGGCCCATAAGCGACATTATCGTAGATTGATTTCGGAAATGGGTTGGGTTTTTGAAACACCATGCCGACCTTGGTGCGTAGCTGCACCACATCAACATCCTGATCATATATATTTTTACCGTCGAGCCATAATGCTCCCGCCATGCGGCAGCCGGGAATAGTATCGTTCATCCGGTTGATACAGCGCAAAAAGGTAGACTTGCCGCAGCCGGAAGGACCAATCAACGCCGTGACCTGTTTGGCCGGCATGCTGAGATCGACATCAAACAGCGCCTGTTTATCGCCATAATAAACGGACATGCTTTCCGCCCGGATGGTACCCGCATTGGCCTCTTCTTCTTTTTTCTGCTTTTTACGCAGTTTTTCCGTCACGCTTTTCTTTGCCATATATTCCTACCATCTGCGTTCAAACTTACGGCGAATCCAGATCGCCGTCAGATTCATTAAAATCATGATCGCCAGCAACACCAGAATACAGAGTGCCGTACGTTCCACAAACGCGGCCTCCGGACTATCCGCCCACAGGAAAATCTGCACCGGCAGTACCGCCGCCGGATCGGTAAACCCCTGAGGAATGTCGGCGATGAAGGCAACCATGCCAATCATGAGCAAGGGTGCTGTCTCGCCAATCGCACGGGCAATGCCCAGAATAGTACCGGTCATAATGCCGGGCATGGCGAGCGGTAATGTGTGATGCAGCACGACTTGCACGGGCGATGCCCCCAACCCGCGAGCCGCATCACGAATGCTGTTTGGAACGGAGCGCAATGATGCCCGGGTGGAGATGATGATCACGGGTAGAATCATCAAGGCCAGTGTCATTCCCCCCGCCAGAGCAGAGGCACGAGGCACCCCCAGCAATTGCAAATAGAGCGCCAGGCCAAGCAGCCCAAAGATTATGGAGGGCACTGCCGCCAGATTATTAATATTTACCTCAATGACATCCGTCAGTTTATTTTGAGGCGCGAATTCTTCTAGATAGACCGCCGCCATCACGGCAATAGGAAAAGAGACCAATAAGCAAACAATCATGGTGAAAATTGAGCCGACCAATGCTCCGAGAATGCCGGCAAGTTCCGCTTCGCGCGAATCTCCTTCGGTGAAAAAGCGTGTATTGAAGGCAGCGCGCACGTCACCGCTGGCCGCAAACGCATCCAGCCAACCGATCTGACGGTCACTCAACCGTCGGTCAGATTCCGGCAGCGTGCGATCCATCACCCCCTGCTTCAACATATCGACTTCGTCGGATGCCAGGAGCCATATCTCCCGCCGTTGATTTGCTAATTGCGGATGATGCTTCAGTTCATCGACCAGTTGCGTGCGCGCAGCCCGGCTGAATAACGCCAATAATTCGCGCATATCAGCGCGCCCTGTCACGTCGGCAAATCGTTCGCGTAAAGCCGTCTGGACCCATTGTGAGGCTTGCTGTTCACTCACGTCGGATATATTCGATTGTGGCATGTCATAATGCACGACCAGACGTATTTCCGTTTGAGTCAACGCACCGCTGGCACGGGAAAGCATCGCGACAATGAGCAACAGCAGCGCCATGGAAGTGACCACCAATGCCAGGCGGCCATACCATTGCAGGCGCTTTTCCTTTCGATGGCGACGTTTGAGTCGCAAGGCTACTGCTTCATCCAAATCACGCATATTTATTCCGATAATTCTTCACGATACGCAAGGCGATGATGTTCAGCAGGAGTGTCATCACAAATAATGTCAGCCCCAGGGCAAAAGCCGCCAGTGTTTTCGGGCTGTCAAACTCCTGATCGCCAACCAATAAGGCAACAATCTGCGCCGTCACGGTGGTGACGGAATCAAGGGGGTTGAGCGTTAGATTGGCCGCAAGCCCTGCCGCCATGACCACGATCATCGTCTCGCCAATAGCGCGCGAGACAGCCAGCAATACTGCTCCCATAATACCGGGTGTTGCCGCAGGCAAGACGACCCCCACCACGGTTTCTGAGTGCGTAGCGCCAAGGCCCAGCGCCGCATCGCGCAATGATTGTGGCACCGCATTGATGACATCATCTGAGAGGGAGGAGATAAAAGGAATAATCATAATCCCCATCACCAACCCCGCCGCCAGGGCACTTTCAGAGGAAGCACTCAGACCGAGTGACTGGCCGATATCACGAATCACCGGCGCAATAATGATCGCCGCAAAATAACCATAGACGACCGTCGGCACGCCTGCCAACACCTCCAGCACCGGCTTGGCGATGCCGCGTAGCCGGGGCGTGGCATATTCAGACATATAAATAGCGGATAGCAGCCCAAGTGGCACGGCAACCAGCATGGCGATGACAGTAATCAACAACGTGCCGGCAAAAAGCGGCAACGCCCCATAGCTGCCGCTGGCGCCGCCCTGATCGGCCCGCAATGCTGCCTGGGGGCTCCACTCCGTCCCAAACAGGAATTCAAATGGCGAGACAAAACCAAAAAACCGAATCGACTCAAACAATACCGCCAGGACAATGGCAACGGTGATGAGAATCGCTACCGCCGATGCCAGGCGCATCAACCACAACAATCCCTGCTCCAGCCTTACACGTGCATTCATCTCAGGCACAATGCGCCCATACATCAACCAGCCCATGCTGGCCGCCAGCATCGCACTGGTCGCCGCAAGCAGTTTGCCACTGGTCTGCTCCATAAGCTGGTAATGAGTGAACACCGCGTCATGCCATGGCTCTTGCCCTGGAAGACTACCGGTTTCCACCACACGCTGAACCAGAAGCGGTACGACCGAGCCGTAAGAATCATGAATGGCGGCGGGAATGACGGTCAGGATCGATTGCACCATCCACCATTGATCCACCACCTGCCAGGTGAGCATTAGTAGCATCACCGGCACGGCCATCCATAAGGCCAGGTACATTCCATAATGCGAACTGCGACACGCCATGCGCAACTGTTGCTGGCTTTCCAGCGCTTCTGCCTTACGGCAGCCAAGGCTATACCCCGCCCAGCCGATGAGCATTAGAAGCAACAGATGAAATAAGGGAGAAGATGCCATAGAATATGCATTCGTCACGTATTAGACAATGGATGTGTACGCTATAGTCGATTCCTTAACATATGCAAGGCAAAACAAGGCTTTACCTGCCGTTAATCGCACCTTATTTTAGAATAGCTGAAGAGAGATAGACCTATGCCCACCCGGCACTTGCCACTGCTTGCCACTGTTAGCCGATTGCCGAGGTGCTGGCTGACACTTATACCTGGCATCCTCTCGGCAGGAGCCCTGGGTGCGGCGTTTATGATGCAATATGTGGGGGGATTACCACCCTGTGAGATGTGTATCTGGCAGCGCTGGCCTTACGGCGTCGCCCTGTTGCTAAGCGCTGGCGCATATATGTTTGCCTCCTATTCGAGGACAGTGACGCTCTACCTTCTGGTTGCCTGCATCCTGTCCCTGGTGACTGTCAGTGGGCTGGCGGGATATCACGTCGCCGTGGAACAAGGCTGGGTGGAGCCAGAAGGTGGGTGTGCTGGAAGTAGTGCCCACCATGATACGCTGGAAGACCTGAAAGCCGCTATCCTAAACGCCCCCATCGTGCGCTGCGACGAACCATCTTTCACGCTTTTTGGTCTATCGATTGCCGCTCTCAACTTCTTTGCTTCCCTTTGTTTTGCTTATGTGTGTGCGCTGGCCACTTGGATTTTTTATCGACAGCGTGTATCTTAATCAGATGCATACAAGACTCAGACCATTACCGGGTGACTCTGCCCCCTCTTCTCACCGCCATGGCTGGCTGACCTCTGCCCTGCGAGTGAATCATGCGGGGGAGTATGGCGCTAAACGCATCTACCAGGGACAATTAGACGTGTTGGCTAAGCGTCAGGATGGCGACAGCCGCCATGCGGTTGCATTGATTACCCATATGGCAGAGCAGGAACAGCAACATCTGGATTTTTTTGATGATCAATTGACGAATCGGCAGGTGCGACCGAGCCTCTTCATGCCGCTGTGGCGTGCAGGCGGATATGCACTGGGCGCGGCAACCGCCATGCTGGGCGTCTCCAGCGCGATGGCCTGTACCGTTGCAGTTGAATCGGTCATCGATCAGCATTATCAGGAACAGCTGGCCGTTATTGATAAAGACGCAGAGCCTGAACTCTACGAATCAATCACCCGGTTTCGCGAAGAAGAAGTGGAGCATCACGATACGGGACTTGAAGAAGGGGCCAGACAGAGCCCGCTTTACCCGCTACTTCACGCTGGCATCAGCGCTTTGACTCGCACCGCGGTTGAAATCGCCAAGCGGGTATAAATATCTCTTTCAGTGGCTTTTAAGCCGCATTCCATTGAGCAGGATAAGCAGCGAATGAGCGTAAATATCGCGCGTCTGCTCTTTGTTGTCGGAAGTGGCAATCGCCATGCCGGCATAGTCAAATGCCCCAATCAGAATATTGGATAGCGCCTGAGTATCCTGCTCGGGTAATATACCGTGTTCGATCAATGTGCTGATACGTTTTTGCAAATAGCCCATCATGTATTTATCATCAATCTGACGGCACTCGGCAAATCCCAACACCGCCGGTGCATCGATGAGAATGATCTGACGAAATTCCGGGTTCAGGCACATATCCAGATAAATATTACAGCCGATCAGCGCGTCCTGCCATAAATCATCGACACTACCTTCAGCCTCATACAGACGCTGCATGAATAATTCATGTATGGCATCAACAACCGAGCGAAATAGCGCTTTTTTGTCAGTGAAATGATAGTAGAGCGCCCCGCGCGTTACCTTCGCTTTAGAGACGATCGTGCTGGTTGACGCGCAGGCGAAGCCTTTTTCTCCAAACTCACGCCGCGCTACGTCCAGCAATCGCCGCCGGGTTTGTTCATATTTTTCTGCATTTGTTATTCGGCGCGAAGCTGGCATTGAGGCTCTCATGCAAATTAGCGCAATTGTACTATGAGAATGATTTGTTGGCAAAGTCAAGCGTTACTGACCTTCAGGCAGCCTGTCGTCATCCTGTTCCTGCGCCTGCACCTTATGTTCAGAGGTCGGCAGCGCCTCGAGGCGCTCTTCGATAAAATAGCGCATATAGGCGATCTCTTCTGTCTTGAGTGATGCTGCCTCGGCTAATATCGCCTCGATTAATTGCAGCGCATGCTCCTTCTCTCCGCGCTGTTCATGAATGAAAGCCGGCAATTGCCGTACCCAAATCGGCACTTCTGCCTCAACTGCGGCCGCTTTGTGTGCCAACTCCAAAGCGCGACCTGTATCCTTCAACTTGGTGTTCGCCATATAGCTCGCCTGCACCAGCCACCACCATTTTCGCGCAGGATCCCGCATTGCATGGC
This sequence comes from uncultured Rickettsiales bacterium, assembly GCA_964435165.1. Classification (GTDB taxonomy): domain Bacteria; phylum Pseudomonadota; class Alphaproteobacteria; order Rickettsiales; family RI-342; genus CAYSXY01. The sequence goes on along the minus strand of CAYSXY010000023.1, from coordinate 7,990 downwards.
GCTCCAGATAATTCACAATGGAGGCAATCGCCTCTTTATTCGGATGACGACCAAAATAAAGCCCGGCCATGGTCGGCGCAGCCTGTGAATGTGCATCGAGCCTATCGAGCAGTGATAGCCATGCGACAATGATGGGCATCTCATAATCGCGCAGTCGCGTAAGTTGGCCGAACGTATCGCCCGCATTTTGCAACCGCGCCGCAGCCAAGCGAAATGCCAGCTGGCGATCCCCCAGCAATGAGAGTTGCATTGAGAATGGCGACGGAGGTGGTAACAACACAAGGTTATTGCGATGATCGGCGTGAAGTGCCAAGGCACACCCAATCTGCAGCGCCAGGCAGCACATAGCAACACCCCACCAGCCTACCGAGTACTTCTGCGCAATTTTCATTCAATCATGCTCTCGTTACACGCCAATGTTTTTGTACTAGGCTCTGCAGAGGAATTAGTTAAGGATTTTTGTCATGTAAAGATTTGTTCTATAAAGACGATAGTCTGACCACATCGCTTCATTTCACAGGGTAAGCACATCATATGGCACTGCACGATTCGATTGATATTTATTGTGAGCGGCTGGGCCCCGGCATCTGGGCCGAACCGCTCAATGCTGTGACGAACATGGCATTTATTGCGGCTGCCTATATCGGCCTTCGGTTCTATCGACGTGAATTGCTGCCGCATCAGCCTCCAGCCTATTTTCCATTGCTCATTGTGCTGGCATTCTGCATTGGCATCGGTAGTGCCTTGTTTCACACGGTGGCTACGGGCTGGGCCATGCTGGCCGATGTTATTCCGATTATATTGTTTCAATTCGTCTTTCTCACCGCTTTTGCCAGACTGGCGATGCAGTATCGCTGGGTGAAAACGGTGCTCATACTGGCCAGCTTCTTACTCGTGACCTGGGTCATTGAATCTTCTTTTCCTCCCGGTAGTTTCAACGGCTCTACCGGCTATTTCTCAACCGCCTTATACCTGCTTGGCATGGGCGTATGGCTCTCTCGTCAGGGCATCATTCATGCCCGATATTTTTGGGCTGCGGGTCTGATTTTTGTGGTTTCATTGTTTTTTCGTTCCGTCGATATGGCCTGGTGCGCTGAGTGGTCCCCCGGCACTCATTTTCTCTGGCATATATTCAACGGCCTGATGATCTATCTGGTGTTGAAGGGCTTGATGTTAATATGGAAAATGCCATCTAAAATTCATTAAAGTGAAACCAATCCTTTAGCAGCCATTAAATTTTTAACGCTATGGTGCATCCAGCATCATTGACCCGATAAGAAAAATTAATGGCTACTACGCTCGTCCAATTCTGCCCACCTATGCATGCTCTCCGGCATGTGCTCTGCGTTATTCTCATGGCGATCATGGTTGGCATGGCCCCGGTCAGCACCTCTACCGCCTATGGCCAGACTGGGTCACAGCCATTGATTGCCGCTATTCTTAGCAATGATGTTGAGACTATTCAGGCCTTACTGGATAGCGGGAGCGCACTCAATGGATTTGATCGTTATCAGCGCACCCCTCTGATGTATGCGACCTACCAGGGCAATATCAGCGTGATGGAATTACTGCTGGTGCAAGGTGCGAATCCTAATCTTGCCGGCCCCAATGGCGTTACTCCCCTCATGATTGCCTATAACAAACAGCATATTCCCGCAGCCAGCCTGTTATTGCGATATGGCGCGGTGCGTGCCGGGTTTCCTCAGCGCCAATGGAGTCATCTCTTACGCGATGTGCGTCGCTACGAACTGCAACGATTACGCACCCAACCTGTCGCCATGCCGGAAGGTACGGGCACGGCCGGGTGGGTCAAGCCAGTGTTGATCGGCGGGGCGGTGCTGGCCGGCGTCGGCGGAGCGGCCTATGCTTACACGGTGTTGAATGATGATGATTCGCCTTCAGCGCCGCCTGCGGCACCGGCTGAAAATAATGAATATACCGGGCAATATGCGATTCAAAACATCCAGGCCCAGACAGCGCATGAGCGGGGATATACCGGTAGCGGTGTTACCGTAGCGGTGATCGATAGCGGTGTTGATCTGTCGCATCCTGACCTGGTGAACAATATTGTCTCCGGCGGTATTGATGTGTTTGATAATGACAGCAATCCCAATCCTGAAGGACAGGGGCCTGCACGCAGCCACGGAACGGCAGTGGCAGGGATTATCGCGGCCTCCGTTAATGGCAGCGGTATTGTCGGGGTCGCGCCGGATGCCGGTATTTTAGCCATCCGTGCCGGTGATTCCAGCGGTGCTGTCGGCAACGGAACCGACATTATTGTTCCCTCCGCACTCAACGCCGCTGTGGAATCCGGCGCCCGGGTGATTAATAATAGCTGGGGCGCGAGCATTGCCATTGACGACCCACTCGTCGACCGTGATTTAATTGCCCAATTAATACCCAACCAGCTGGAAGCGCATGCCAATGCTGTCGATAATGATATCATCACTGTCTTTGCCGCCGGGAATGAAGGTATCCCGGAAGTGAGCCTGACGGCAGGGATTCCTGTCTATTTCCCGGAATTTGAACCACTCTGGCTAGCCGTCGTCTCTGTCGATAGCAGCAACACTATTTCTTCTTTCAGCAATCGCTGCGGCATTGCCCAGGCATTCTGCCTCGCGGCTCCCGGTGAAGCCGTGATTACCACCGCCGCCTCCAATGATGTGCTGGATGAAGATCGTGATCGTTACATCCCTCTGGATGGTACTTCCTTTGCGGCGCCTCATGTCGCAGGAGCAGCCGCCGTCCTGTTGCAGGCCTTTCCGAACCTGACGCCGGAAGAAGTCGTACAGATTCTGCTTACCACCGCTGATGATCTGGGTGAAAGCGGGGTTGACGATGTCTATGGCCATGGTCTGATCAATCTGGAACGGGCAACACAGCCAATTGGTGACGTCACCATTGCCACGGGAGGGTCTGTTGACAGCGCTCTGGCATCGGTACGGGAGACGATTCTCTCCGCCGGGCCTGCCCTGCACGGTATTATTGATCAGCGAACGGTGCGTCTGCAGGTGCTTGACGATTACAAACGCCCCTATTCATTGTCATTGGGCGCATTGACGCATATGCAGGGTGTACGTCAGGATCATTTTACCCGCCTGCGCCATTTCCACCATCCGGATCGTCACACCATACAGCAGATATCTCCCGATCTTCACATCAGCCTGACCGATCATTACCTCCCGCCAGAGGTCACTCCGGAAGCCGACGAGAATCACTGGACAAAGGCCATGACCGTCCATCAACATCTGGGCGATAGCCATACAATCTTAAAATTCAACCAGCCCGCCAGCGAAAGCTTCAGCTTCGCCCGCGCACTGGGTTATACCGCTCCCTCACTCCAGCGCGATGCACATGGCAGCGGAGCGTTGAGTGTTGCCCGTCTGGCACAGAGCATTCATCATCATTGGCACCCGCTTGAACGGCTGCAGCTTCATGTGGGTAGTTTTCATTCGATGCCCTACAACAGCACGATTGCCGATTATCACAGCCTGGAAGCCCATGGGATGGTGGGCCATGGCCTGTACCAGCTAAGTGAGCAGGCACTGGTCGGGATCCAATTTGGCATGATGCGTGAAGCCGATAGTGTGTTGGGCTCCTCCGGCAGCGGTGCGTTTGCGCTTGGCGGCAGCCAGAGTTGGTTTGCCTCACTGGGTGCCCGTTACAGTCTTTCCGCCACCACCCATCTTTTCGGTCATTATGGACAAACCATCACAGAGCAAGAAGAGGCGAATGGATTACTTGCCTTCTCCTCCCTGCGTAGTGAGCATTTTATGCTCGGCCTGACCAGTGAGCAGGTACTGGGGCATGATGATCGCCTCGCCGTCAGCATCTCCCAGCCCATGCATACGGTGAGTGGCCATGCATCGCTGACCCTGCCAACAGGTCGTGACCTTGGCGGGCAGGTTTTTTATGACCAGCTAGCGATTAATCTGGCCGAGCGTGAGCGGCCTGTCGATGTGGAAGCCTACTATGCGCTGCCCTTTAGTCATCGCACCGCTTTACATACTGGGGGGTTGTTGCGCTTCAATGCACCAACGGCTGAAACAGAAACAGCCGAAGGATTATTCGTCCTCCGGCTGAATCACGTTTTTTAATATAACATCATTTCATAAGCGTGTAAGCGAGCACGCCATTTGATGATCAGGCAGCTTTCGCCTGCAGATTATCATTCACCGAATGCATATAGACATCCTGCTGCGGGAATGGGATAGAAATGCCTTCCTTGTCGAAAGTTTCCTTAATGCGTTGGGTCAGATCAAATTTGACTGCCCAGAAATCAGACGACGCAACCCACGGGCGCACAACAAAATTAACGCTGCTATCGGCCAGTTCCGACACGGCAATGGTCACCGCCGGGTCTTTCAGAATACGCTCATCACTCTCAACGATTTTCTCCAGCACTTTGGTGACCTTCTGTAAATCGTCATTATAGCTGACGCCCACCACCATATCGATACGGCGTTGCTTCTCAGTCGAGAAATTGGTGATGTTATCGCTGGTGATATTGCTGTTAGGAACAATAATCGTTTTATTATCCGGTGTTTTCAAGGTGGTGGTGAAAATGCTGATATCTTTGACCGTCCCGCTGGTACCGGCCGCTTCGATAAAGTCGCCGATTTTGAACGGGCGGAACAAAATCACCATAACCCCTGCGGCAAAGTTGGAGAGCGAACCTTGCAGCGCCAGGCCAATGGCAAGACCGGCGGCGGCAATAATCGCTGCCAACGAGGTTGTTTCAATGCCCAGATTGCTCAGCATGGCAATGACCACGAAGGCCAGTGCAATGCCGTAAATAATGTTACCGGCGAACGACACAATCGTCGCATCGACATTGGCGCGCGTCATGGCGCGGCGTATGCCGGAAGTCAGCAATTTTGCCGCCCATTTACCAATGATAAAAATGGCCAGCGCGCCGAGAATACTCATACCATATTCTAGGGCATAGGCTTCAATGACACTCATATCCACATTCATTTCGGGGGTCATCACCCATCTCCTGTCTGTTTCGTTTCTTTGTTGTTGCGTTTTTACCGCTATCACCCAGTGCTCATACACAAAAAAAGGAAGTTCCACAGCAAAAATTGTTTTTTCGCCGTGATTTAACACTTCTATCGAACTTCTACAGCATTTTTTAGTTGCCGCTTTCACTCCCGCCCTTTAACCAAGGTTAAAAAATTTACACACCATGGTGATAGAGGGGTATTCATGTCATTATCGATTGCCGAACATTATCAAACCATCCGCCAGGATATTTTTGGCCTGCAACATACGCTTGACTGGTTTGACCGGTCAGCGAACGAGACCGTAGAGGCGTACACAGCACGCATTCAGGCAGCGTTCGGTCCGAATGTCTCCCCGGTTATGGATGAATTTACCGGTGAGATGATTCCCGGTGCGCTCAAATTCTCGGGCAATCCGGAGAAAGACACGCCAGAACATAGCGTGGCGATGACAGCCTGCACCCACCATAATGAACTCTCGGGCCTTTACGCGTATGAACAGTTCATGGATGACTGGCGTAATGGTGTCCGCCCGGACGGCACGGTCTATCTTTGCATGGGCGGTGAAGTCTCGCAGGTGCGCAAATGCCTGAATTTCATTGAAGAGCATGACACGTTAACGCGGCAAAATGAAGAAGATTTCTATGATCTTCGTGCCTATGAAGGCAAAAACTACAACCGCATCCCCACCGAGATGCATGGTCGGCTTGAGCGACTCATGACCGAATTGGACGAGGCAAAGGCAGCGCGACAGGTTGCTGGTGAACAGGGCCTTAGCGCTGCACAGCAGGGGTTTTTTCGCGAGCAGTTACAGGCTATTCGCGAGGAATTAGGCCCGCATGCCTATCGCGCACTGCTGCTGGAACATAATATTCTGGGGCGCACCGACGGCAAAGTGATGGATTTTCATACGATCTCACAAGATTCACCCGACGGTCTGGTCATCATGTCTGGCCCGGCTGATCTCGATATTTCGCAGCAATATGAAGATAAGGTACGCGCAAGCGTCGATGATTTTGCCCGGCAGACCGGTTCCGCCTTTGTGCTGCTCGATATGATGATCGCCATGGATGGTGACGGCATTGCCGGATATCCCCGTGGCAACCATCAGGAAACACATCAACGCTTTGCCTATGAAGGCGGCGGCCCGCATTTGTCACACACCACCTTTGAAGGCTGCGCCCGTGCCCTGCGTGTCTTTATCAATCAAAGCCTGTATCACGGCGTTGACGAGCCATTATATGAACTGCCCGCCATCGAGAATGGGATTGAGCCCGGTTATTATGGCAATACCCGCCCCCTCTTCCACCCGGCGAAACAAATGGCCGAAAGCTATGGTCAATTTGCCGAGATGGACGCCATCACCATTCCGCTTGCTGACTGGGCTGCCCTCTCTATTCCTGACACGACAGATGATATCGCCATGGCAGCGTTTCAGGATCAAATGCTGACGCTGAAAACACGCCAGCCGGATTATCTGGAGCAGGTCGCTACTCAGGATTTCTGGCTGATTCATGGCCCGGAGGTGGACATTGGCAATGCGCGCACTATGGAAGTGTTTGAGCGTATCAAAGACATGTCCGCCGCTAAAGGTATTCCGATTGAAGATAAACCGAATATTCGTGGTGACATGATTTCACGTATCGGCCCCTTTCAGGCCATGCGTGCCGGGGAAGTCCTGTCCGTATCTGATGATGGGCAATTTGTGACCATTCTGCCCTATGATGCCTTTTTGGAAATGGGCCCGGCCAGCCCGCGCATCCGCGCCGGGCAGACTGAAGCTGTGTTCTTCCCTGCCCACTGGTGCCCGGAACGCGCAGATGAGCTCAGCGCCCTCGCCCCGGTGCATTATGCCGACACGCCGGAACAAACGGCTGCCGAACGATATTTGATTGAAGGTGGTATAGAGGCTGCCTATGCAGGCGATATGAGACAAGCAGGGTAATCACTCGTTATCATTATTGTCTTTTTTAATGAGACCGCGTTCGATCAAAGAACGGTGATCAAACTGATAGTGTGTTTCCATATATGATTGCTCGGCTGTGCCGGGCAACCCGGGACCGCCAAGTAAGATATCGCCAAGAGAGTTTAACTCTATTGGCCTGTTATTTTCACAGGCATTTTTCAGAGACTGCTCTGACTTTCTTGTTACTCGAATATATGCATAGCATCGACTGCCATCACCCAAATGCCCAGTTACCAGGATGATCGCATCATTTTTTTCGTATAATATTTTGTCAGTAAATTTCATGGTTATGAGATGTAAGCAGCCTGTTCCGCTCCCTTTTCGTGCCATGCGCCCCGGCCATATGTTTCGGGAATCATCGTCATATTTTCTAACTGCAATGCCGATTCAACATTGACTACTTCCTCTACCCTACCATCTCTACACTCAAAACTGTGCTGCAGATCAGGGTTTTGAGAATGTTGAAAATGCACAATACCTTCGCCTTGATACTCAATATGCCATGATGACATATTGTTTGGCAGCGGCACTGGCGGAATCACATGTACTTCGTACCCTAATTCTTCCAGCGCTTCTGCCAAGGAATCTTTATTCGTCTGTTTTACAAAGGCATGTCCATGGCGCTCTTGTAACTCTGAAAGTGTATCTTCCTGCTGCCCTGCCAGTATGATAGTCGTTCTCTCAGGATCAGGAAAATTAGCTTCTATCCACTCCGTGATCTCAGGCACGATCACATTATTCCAACGGCTTTGAGCGCCTGACATATGCAACGCTGTCTTGACGTGCAATCCTTCTACAGCGGTCGGCCCCTCGATAAATCCGACACAGCAATGGCTCACATGGTCGGCGACATGGGGCGTAGGATCATCTGATCGCATGTGATGATATTCATTGGTGCCGACACTTTGCGGCCCGTCTGCTTTTTCCAGAAAAGGAACTGACATTCCAAGACCAGTCTACATTGTATGTTTTTATTATAATTTCTGCACATGACAGTTTCATGTCGCTACATATTAAACCC
>CAYSXY010000022.1:1203-34299 GCA_964435165.1 uncultured Rickettsiales bacterium | reverse complement strand
CTAACGAAAGTTAAGTTCAAGCAACGAGATTAAAAACACCATTTACTATACCCAATCATATGCTGTTGCTTTTCACAGCAAGTGAGACCTGCTATAGCGGCATATCGGGTTGAGATACAGGATGAAGCGTCGCCCATGTCGCACACTATTTCGGAGACACATCATTGCGATGTGCTGGTCATCGGTGCTGGTGGTGCGGGCCTGCGAGCGGCATTGTCGGCGCTGGAACAAGGCTTATCCGTCACCTGCCTGAGCAAAGTCCCTGCCACGCGCAGCCACACCGTGGCCGCACAGGGCGGCATCAATGCACCGCTGGGCAACCGTGGAGCAGATGACTGGCGCTGGCTGATGTACGACACCATTCGCGGTTCCGACTGGCTGAGTGATCAGGATGCCGTGGAACTGCTGTGCCGCCACGCCAATGACGCCGTGACCGAGTTGGAACATTATGGCGTGCCGTTCACACGTGACCCGCAAGGCCAGATTTATCAGCGCGCGTATGGCGGCCAGTCAACAGAGTATGGAAAAGGCCCCCTCGCCCACCGCGCCTGCGCCGCAGCGGATCGCACCGGGCATGCGATGCTACACGCGCTCTATCAACAATCGATGCGACATGGCCTGCAATTACGTGAAGAAATCATCGTCCTCGACCTGTTGATGAGCGAGGATGGCCGCTGTCAGGGAGTGCTGGCCTGGGAGTTGGAAACCGGTACCCTGCAGATATTTGCTGCGCATGTCACCATCCTCGCCACCGGCGGATGTGGTCAGCTCTATGCCCATACCACGGCCTCGTCCATTTGCACGGGCGATGGCAATGCCATGGTGCTGCGGGCCGGCTTGCCGTTGCAGGATATGGAGTTCATTCAGTTCCACCCGACCGGCATTTATCGCTATGGTTGCCTGCTCACCGAAGGCGCGCGCGGTGAAGGCGGCTATCTTGTCAATTCTGAAGGCGAACGCTTTATGGAGCGCTATGCCCCTGCCTATAAAGACCTCGCCTCGCGTGATGTCATCAGCCGCGCCATGCGGCAGGAAATCATGGCCGGGCGCGGCTGCGGGCCGGAGCAGCATTATCTTGAACTGGTCGTCAGCCACCTGCCGGAGCATGTGTTACAGGAAAAATTACCAACCGTACTGCATATTGCCAAAACCTTTGCCGGGGTCGATGCCTGTACTGATCCGATTCCTGTGCTGCCCTGTGTCCATTACACCATGGGAGGCATCACCGCCAACCGCGACAGCCATGTGCTGCGCATTGATGAAAATGGCGACGAATCGATTGTACCGGGCCTCATGGCCATTGGCGAGGCCGCCTGTAACTCCGTCCATGGAGCCAACCGTCTTGGCTGTAATTCCCTGCTGGATTTGATGGTGTTTGGCAAACTAGCGGGAGAAGAAGCAAAGGCCACGATCAAGAGCCCCTTCCCGCCGCCCACGCCACAGCTACAAGCCGTCGACAAAGCACTTGCACATTTTGAGCAGTACTTTGAACGCCGAGGGGATGAATCACGTGCTCAGCTACGTGAAGATCTGCAATATATTATGCATGATTATGCATCGATTTTTCGTACCGCCACAGGACTCAATACAGGGATTGAACGGCTGGCTGAGTGCCAGGATCGCCTGCAACACATCACCTTGAACGATCGCGGCCTTATCTGGAATACGGAACTTGTCACGCTGGTCGAACTGGAAAATCTGATGCAGCAAGCCTCAACCGTCCTGCATTCCGCACTAGCGCGTGAAGAAAGCCGTGGCGCACATTATCGCGATGATTTCCCGACACGTGACGACAAGCATTGGCTAAAACACAGCCTGGCGTGGATTAATGACACAGAGGAAGTAAGACTTTCAGCGCGACATGTCGGCGCAACGCCAATCAGCGAAGACATCCCAGCCTTTCCGCCGGAAGCACGGGCTTATTAGGCGTTGAAGCATGCCGGACACTCGTCCAAAGAGCGGCACACCAACCAGACTGAGAAGAAATAACGGTTTTTTTCCATAAATGCTTGATTTTGGTAACAATTGCGTTAGGTTGCGCGCCTCTGGTGCGTATATGTCGTCAGGCATTGCGTGAATGATAACCCTTAGACTTTTGATAATGTGAGAAACCCTAATGAATATGGCCGCCGCAATAGCAGAACAACCACAAACAAATGAATCCGCCACGAATGACCAGGTGCAGGAAAATTTTGCCCAGCTTTTTGAAGAATGGATTGAAAACGAAGAATGCACAGAAGGGTCGCTGACCACAGGTTCCGTCCTTGCCATTGAAAATGATTATGTCGTCATCGAAGTGCCGGGCCTCAAGTCAGAAGGCCGTGTGTCACTGAAAGAATTTACCCACGGTATTGAGCCACTGAACATCAATGTGGGCGATGCCGTCGAAATATATGTTGAGCGTTACGAAAACAGCCATGGAGAGACGCAGATCAGCTATGAAAAAGCGCTGCGTGAAAAATCGTGGGAGAAGCTCGAACAGGCATATGAAAATGAAGAGCGTGTAGAAGGCGCGATCTTTGGCCGTGTGAAAGGTGGATTTACAGTTGATCTGAACGGTGCTGTTGCATTTCTTCCCGGCAGTCAGGTCGATATCCGCCCGGTACGTGATATTGAGCCATTGATTGGCGTGAAGCAACCTTTCCAAATTTTGAAAATGGATCGTAAACGCGGGAATATCGTTGTCTCCCGTCGGGCTATCATGGAAGAGTCACGCGCCGAAGCCCGCAAAGAAATTCTTGGCAATATCACCGAAGGTATGACGCTGGAAGGCGTGGTGAAAAATATCACCGATTATGGTGCCTTTATCGATCTCGGCGGCGTCGATGGCCTGCTTCACGTGACCGATATTTCATGGAAGCGCATCAACCATCCGTCGGAGATGCTGAATCTGGGCGACACAATTAAAGTGATCGTGACCAAATATAACGCGGATAACCAGCGTATTTCCCTTGGCATGAAGCAATTGGATTCCAATCCATGGGATGCCATTGAACAACGCTTCAACATTGGCGATAAGCTGACCGGTACCGTAACCAACATTACGGATTACGGTGCATTTGTCGAACTGGAGCCAGGTATTGAAGGGCTGGTACACGTCTCTGAAATGAGCTGGACGAAGAAAAACGTTCATCCGGGCAAGATTATTTCCACCAGTCAGGAAGTGGATGTCATGATTCTGTCCATAGAACCGGCGAAACACCGCATCTCTTTGGGTATGAAGCAATGTGAGTCCAATCCGTGGGAAGCATTTGCTGAGTCGCACAAGGTTGGAGACACGCTGGAAGGTGAAATCCGCAACATTACCGATTTTGGTGTCTTCATGTCGCTGCCCGGTAGCATTGATGGTCTGATTCACGCATCTGACCTGAGTTGGGAAGAATCCAGTGAAGAGGCTATCAAGCCATACAAAAAAGGCGATATGATTAAGGCCAGGGTGCTTGAAATTGATGTGGAAAAAGAGCGTGTTGCCCTCGGGGTGAAACAACTCTCTGATGATCCATACGCCTCATCCGTCAACGAACTCAAAAAAGGTCAGATCATGACCTGTAGCGTCAGCGATGTACGCAATGACGGCATTGAAGTTGAAATTACCGAAGGCGTAAAAGGATTCGTGAAGAAAGCAGATCTCTCTCGCGATAAAAGTGAACAACGTCCCGACCGCTTTGCTGCGGGTGACCGCGTAGATGCCAAAATCACAAACATCGATAAAAACAGCCGCAAAATCACCATGTCGATCAAAGCACTGGAGATTGAAGAAGAGAAGAAGGCAATTGAAGAGTATGGTTCTGCTGATTCCGGCGCCAGCCTCGGTGTCATTCTTGGTGCAGCGCTCAGTCAGGCCGATGACGAATCATCCGACGACAAGGATGAAAAAAATCGGCTAAAAAGTAATGTGACTCAACCATAATCGAAAGATCACCTGCCATGCACGGGTTACATGCCGACAGGCTACTCGACAGAACGCGGCTCAAGCAACAATTGCGCAATTGGAAGATGCTCGCCATCATTTCCTTTGCTCTGTTGCTGATAGCCGTCAGCCTGCGTGCGACCGGTGTCGACTTCTCTACCGGAGGGTATATTGCCCGCTACACGGCGGAAGGGTTGATTATGAATGATAAGCACCGCGACAAACTGTTCGATCGTCTGAAAAAAGATGACGATGTAAAGGCGGTGCTCTTTCATATCGATAGCCCGGGAGGCACGGTCTATGGCGGCGAGCAGCTTTACCTCTCGTTACGTGACATTGCAGAAGTGAAGCCCGTGGTCGCCGTGATGCGCTCGTTAGGGACCTCCGGTGCCTACATGGCTGCATTGGGAGCAGATCATATTGTCGCCCGCCACGGCTCGGTGACCGGGTCTATCGGCGTGCTGATGCAAACCTTTCAGGCAACCGAACTGGCCAGTGATATCGGTGTGAAGCCCATCATTCTCAAATCCAGTAAATTCAAAGCGACACCAAACCCATTTGAAGCAATGGACCCTGAGCAGCGAGCCGCTGCCATGTCTGTGGTCGATGATTTTTATCAGTTTTTCGCATCAATGGTAAAAGAGAGACGCGGATATACGGATGAAGAATTGCTGACAGTAGCGGATGGGCGTATCTTTACCGGCTCACAAGCACTGGAACTCGGCCTGGTCGATGCGATTGGTGGCGAAGCGGAAGCACTGGCCTGGCTCCAGGAACATCATGGAATAACTGACGGAATGCGTATTAAAGAAGTGCGCGAATCCTATAAGAATAAGCCGGCTTTTATGCGCAATATGGCTACTCTGATTGGGCTGCCGTCGCTGCCGGATCCGTCTATCCTTTTACATAGTGGCATTCTCGCCGTCTGGTATCCCGGACTGGTGCAAATGTCGTTAATTCACTAAAACCTGCCATACTTATCAGGAGTTATTATGACTAAATCCGAACTGATTCAGATTCTGGCAAAAAAATACCCTCACCTCTATCTGCGAGATATCGAGAAATTGGTGAACACCGTCTTTGGTGAAATTTCCAACGCAATGTGCGAAGGCCGTCGTGTGGAGTTGCGTGGATTTGGCGCTTTTTCAGTACGTGAACGCAGTGCGCGCATCGCCAGAAACCCGCGTACGGGTGAGAAAGTGCCGGTCGATAAACGCTTCACGCCTTACTTTCGTATGGGTAAAGAACTGCGCGAACGCTTAAATGCGGATGAAGATTAAGTTACAGCACATAGTCTGCCGTGCATGAACGAGACTGAGTACCCTAACATAGGGTGTCTAGGTTAGTTTAAAACGTCACTTCTTCTTTCCGATCGCCTAAATCTTTTAGCTGGAAGCTTTTTCCGTCAATATCAAACTCCAGCAAATCAACCGGTTCACGCAGCAGCTTCATCTCAATCTCTGTTGGTTTATCAGAAGGTGTCACAGTGCCCGCCAACCGGCGGCCCGTACGACGCCTCTCGGCCAGCAACTCCAATTCACTTCTGAGAGATTCTGCTGCCTCGTCTTCCAGCGAAGTCTCGTTTTCTTCTAATGTATTGACAGCCGCCGCTTTCACGCTTTGCTCGGCCATTTTATAACGCTCCGGTATAGGAACCATACCGACAAGACGGAACTCCTGCCCTTCTTGCGGATAATCATAACAATCCACCTCGCCAAGAGTTGAATAGCAATAGCCCGTGATTCGCGGCTCTCGCTCAGGCTCCGTCTGGCCCAGATTAGCCATCGCTTCAATACGCTCACGCGTGTATTTGACCGAACGATCAACCGCCTCGAGGGTCGTCGCAAGAAGACAACCGGAGAGCATCATCCCGGAGAGACTGAGGAAACACCAGCGTCGATAATGCATTTTAACAAAAGATGATATTGCCATTGCACTCATTCATATCATAAATTCTCATAGATTAATGCATGAGTCATGCCAGTTGTGAGTATATTATGCTTTTTCATTCTGACAAATAGCCTGCAATCCCACGCGATAGCCAGGATAGCGCAATTCTACTCCCAATCGGTCTTTCATGCGCTGGTTGGACACCCGCCGACTGGCACTGTAAAAACTCCGCGCCATGGGACTAAGCTCTGCTTCCTCGAAAGGAATCAACGGCGGCACAGGGTATCCAGCCAATTCTGCCGCGTAAGCTACCACCTCTGCTGCGGGCGCCGGTTTATCATCACACAGATTATAGATCGCCAACTCATCAGACGACGGTAAGACCGGCTGTGCCATGGAGGCCTGTAGAATCGTCACAATATCATCCACATGAATGCGTGAGAAATATTGCCCGGGCTTATCAATTCGCTTTGCTTTGCCTGCGCGCAGACTATCAAACGCGCTGCGCCCGGGACCATAAATGCCTGCGAGCCGAAACACATGCATCGGCACCTGATACTCTCGTTCCTCCAGCCAGGCACCTTCAGCGGCAACGCGTCGTAATTGCCGCTCACCCGTCGCGCGTAATGGGCTGGTTTCATCCACCCACTCCCCTTGCGTATCGCCATAGACACCGGTAGTCGAAAGATAGCTAAACCATTTGAGCGATGCCCCGTGAGAAACTGCCTGACGAATAGCATCGCGGCACAGATCATAGACGGCATCCCCCTGTGCATCCGGCGGGATGGAATGGACAATATGAGTAACCCCCTCCAGAAAATGAGCATCAGGCATTGGTTGCTCGCGGCTAAAGCATATCGCCTCAATATCTGAGGCACGCAAGGTTGTTGCTTTCGCATCTTCACGGCATGTTCCGGATACGCGCCAGCCATCGGTGAGCAATGCATGGGCCAACCGCTGTCCGGTATAGCCCAATCCGAAAATAAAACAGTGCGGCTGCGCCATTATTCTCCTCTTCCATCTGTCAGAATGCCTAACGGCTTGTTAAACTGCTAATGCCATGATGAGCTTGAATCATACTCTCCACTGAGGTGCAACGGATGCGTCGCTTTCGCTCAGCCACCTGGCTGCTAATCTCGCTGTTATGCTTGACCTATGCCAGCCGCATCGGCATGGCGAATGATGCTCATCGCTCATGCCTGGATATCGCGCGCAGCGAACCACTGCAATCACTGATGCTGGCCAATACGCGCCTTGAACAGGCGCCGCAAGACAATGCGGCGCGTCATTGCCGGGCCATGGCGCTGTTCGCGCTGGGGCAATATGATCCCGCAGCCGATGAAATGAACACGCTGCTCACATCCTATGACCCGGCAGCACAGCCGGAGCAATATGGCGCATTTTTGATGCAGCTATTGCATGCAACGGAACGCGCCAGGCGCACTCATCAACTCCCGGAATTATTGAAAGACGGCCTGGCCCATGCCACTGCACATGATCTCAGCGCCTTAAAAATCTCACTCCTGGAGTTTCGCACGCGCTTATTCATGCATCAGCGCAATTGGTATGGCGCTCTCCAGGATGCCGACCACCTTCTCAGCCTCAACCCTGACCATTTAAATGCCCGCCTCATGCGCGCACGCACCTATGATAAGCTGGGGTTTCACGATCTGGCGCTGAATGATTTTCGGCACATATTGAAGCTGGACCCCAACCACACCGAAGCACTTCTCGCCATCGGCAAACCATAAATACGGCCCGACAAAATATTAAATAAATTAACCTTATCTTTAGGGTTAAATAATTAATTGTTTAGCAATTGCGGGTAGAACTAATCATAGTTTTGCCCTTTCGAGGGATAAAAAAATATACAGGAGAGACTCATGAAACGTAGCTTTATTTTACCTGTGGCGGCTGTTGCCATGCTCAGCGCATGCAATGCCACCAGCGGCACCAAACATTCTGCCGTGCATTTTGACATGAACAGTGATCGTCTGACCCAGCAGGAGCGCGTGGTACTCGGCCGCGTCGCCGATAATATCAAGGATCATGACCGTTACAAAATGGTACATAACGACACCCGTGTGATGGATCCGATCCGTATTCGTCTGTATGGCCACACCGATACGCTTGGTAATGCTGAGTACAATAAAAAACTGGCTGAGCGTCGTGTGAAGTCCGTAAAGCATGAACTGATCAAACAAGGGGTAAACCCAAAACTGATCGAAGTAGTTGCCAAAGGTGAAGCACAACCGAAAGTGATGACGGGTGACGGTGTACAAGAGCGCTTGAATCGCCGCGTAGACATCGTGATCGACAAGTAATTATCCCATTCCAGAACGGATAATGCAGGAAAGGCGGTGCTATGGGCACCGCCTTTTCTTATTATAGCCATTCACATTAATTTTCATACAATCTGAATGGCTATGAGGCCGCGACTGCTGCCCGCGCCATCGTTGGCGCGTAAGCCTTAGTGGGAAAAGCTATAGGTACTAGGTCAAACCAAAGATACAAATACATGTACCGTGTAGTTAGACTTCGCAGCGTTTATAATCTTTTTCTGCGGAAATAATATTGCCATCCGCATCTGTTAAATAAGCACGCTTGATACAGCCATCTTTATATTCAACAAATGCAATCAAACCGCTTTCCTGTTCCTTCCATGCAATAGCATGGTCATTCACATCGCCGAGAATAGAATATTGCACCCCAAGTAAATCTTCGATCATCACCGTGCTGCGCTCATAATCCGTCAGCGCCTCAACCATCACTGCCTGTTGCACATGGGGCTTAAATGCCACCTGCTGGCTGGTGGTATGACATGCGGTAAGCATGAGTGTGGCACAGATGATGAAACTTGGTAGCTTAAACATTTATCCTTCCTCGCCGGACATTTTCAATGACCGGATAATCTATATGAATTGCACATCCTGTGGATGAATAACCATCTAACGATGCTGCTAAATTTTTTTGCATCCTGCGGCCTCTTACATCTTAAAAACACGCCGCTTACTGATGGTAACGATTATTCTATGTATCAATATAGCACATCTGATCACAAATGTTAACCATTATTTAATAAATTGGTGCACGGCAGCAAAATATGGTATGTTATTTCCCATGTGAATAAGAAGAGACAAAGCACATGACTACTCAGCAAAGACGGCGTTTAGACACATTTTTTATACGTACAGGGGGAGATTATTTTACGACTGAAATGATTATTCATGAGGCTAATGGCAATACTCAGTACCAGGACACTGTCATCAACCCTGTGCAATCTTATTTAGACAGCAAAGACGCCACGCAATTTCTGGACGCACGCAAACATACAGCAGGATACGGTTTTTTTCTGGAAGATGAACATGGTAGATACTGGAAATTGATACCCACCTCGCACATCAAGGTGATGGAAATTCCACAAGTACTCGCACCGTTTGAGATGCAAGTATTTGGCAACGGCAAACGCGGTGTCGTGCTCACTGAAACCATGCTGGCCAAGGCACACAGCACCCGAACCATCGAAGATATATCCCGACGCTCCGATGTTCATAGCCCCGCCGAGGTAATAGAAGGTATTACGAAAGAGCAAGCTGAAGATTATATGGATGCTGAGCTTCGCCAGCATGGTCTTGCATCCAATATGGTCAGTAATAATATCTTTCTGCTAGGCCCGGATGAGCGCTTTCCATTAGAAGCAAAAGACGGACAGCGTTACTTGCCGGTATGTATTGATTATGGCACGATTTCATTGTTGGACGGGGTTGATCTAACCGAGGCTATACGCAGTGCGCGCAATAGTGACTATGCACGCCTGATCGAAAGTTACTATCAACGCCTGGAGGCAGAAGGTGCGCAGCATTTCCTGCGCCCACAGGAGGTAGAGGCACGGCTCAAGCAAGTTGAAACATCTGTGAGTGCAGACTCTTTTTTGACCGCTCGCGATTTAAGCTATGTGCCACCTGAAAGTAAAAATATGTGGGATATTTTTACCTAGCTTTATCCTAACTTAGCCTTCAACAACTCATTCACAGCCTGCGGATTAGCCTTACCTTGCGAGGCTTTCATCACCTGACCGACAAAAAAGCCGAACAGCTTGTCCTTACCGGCCTTATATTGCTCCACTTTATCCGGATTAACAGCAAGCACTTCATCGACCATGGCTTCAATCGCCCCGGTGTCTGTTACCTGCTTCAGGCCTTGTTCTTCCACGATGACATCGGCATCCTTGCCGGTCTCAAACATAATGTCGAACACCTGCTTGGCGATCTTGCCACTGATGGTGTCGTCGGAAATAAGATCAATAAGCCCCCCTAATTGTGAGGCGCTTACAGGCGTTTCTTGAATTGATTTATCGGCTTTATTCAGGCGCCCGAAAAGCTCTGCCGTAATCCAGTTACTCACCAGCTTGGGATCCCTGCCCTGCACCACCTCATCAAAATAATCTGCCGTAATTTTATCTGCAATCAGCACGGAGGCATCATAGGCACCCAGACCATAATCATCCATATAGCGCTGTTTTTTCGCATCCGGCAATTCCGGCAGGCTGACGCGAATCTGATCGACCCATTCTTGCTTCAGCACGAGTGGCAGTAAATCCGGGTCCGGAAAATAACGGTAGTCATGCGCATCTTCCTTGCTGCGCATGGTGCGTGTCTCACCACAATTGGTATCAAACAGCCGCGTTTCCTGATCGATCACCCCGCCGCTCTCAATAATCTCCACCTGGCGGTTCGCTTCATATTCAATGGCTTTTGCCAAAAAGCGCAGGGAATTGAGATTTTTAATCTCGCAGCGCGTGCCAAGCTTATCACCTGGGTGACGCACGGAAATATTAGCATCGGCCCGCATTTGGCCTTTTTCCATGTCTCCATTACAGGTGCCAAGATAATAGAGAATGGCTTTGAGCTTTTTCATGTAAGCCACCGCCTCTTCCGGCGAGCGCATGTCCGGCTCACTGACGATTTCCATCAATGCGACCCCGGCCCGGTTGAGATCAATATAGGTCTCCTGCGGGCTGTGCTCATGCAGGCTCTTCCCTGCATCCTGCTCCAGATGAAGCCGGGTAATCCCAACCTCTTTGGTGCTACCATCTTCCATATCAAGCAGTATCGTTCCTTCTCCGACAATCGGGTCGAGAAATTGCGAAATTTGGTAGCCCTGAGGCAGATCAGGGTAAAAATAGTTTTTACGGTCGAAGACTGATTCCAGATTAATCTTCGCATTCAGGCCAAGACCGGTCTTCACCGCCTGCTCGACACAATATTCATTGATGACCGGCAGCATGCCGGGCATGGCAGCATCAATCAGTGCCACATTGTGATTGGGCTCCGCCCCAAAATCATTCGGCGCACCGGAGAATAGTTTGGCGTGAGACACGACCTGGGCATGCACTTCCAGCCCAATAATGACCTCCCATTCACCAGTATTGCCCTTAATTTTCATTTACTTAAACCCCAAATTTAATCTAATTTTTTAATTTAATACTACAGGTTATGCCGCCCTTTTCATTCCCTGCTCTACCATTTGAGGTACAGCGGTGAAGTTAGCTGCTTCTTCCAACACGCCCGCTGTATGAAACACGGTCATTTCATCAAATGCTTTGCCGATAATTTGCAGTCCCAGCGGCAGACCATTGGCTGACAGACCGGCCGGAATCGAGATGGCCGGTAGGCCGGCCAGACTGCTCGGTACGGTGAATACATCATTAAGATACATGGCGACGGGATCATCCATCTTCTCACCAATGGCAAACGCTTCAGACGGCGCGGTGGGTGTGAGAATCGCATCAACCTGTTCATAGGCTTTGCGAAAATCCTCAGCAATGAGACTACGCACCTTCTGCGCTTTTTTGTAATAGGCATCATAATATCCGGCGGAGAGCACATAAGTGCCGATCATAATCCGACGCTTCACCTCATCGCCAAACCCGGCAGCGCGCGTTTTTTCATACATATCAAGCAGGCTATCGCCATCCTCACTGACGCGCAATCCATAGCGCACCCCATCATAGCGCGCGAGGTTGGATGACGCCTCCGCCGGGGCAATAATATAATAAGTAGGCAACGCATATTGGGTATGCGGCAGCGAAATCTCGACAATCTCGGCACCTGCCGCCTTTGCCCAGTCAATACCCTGCTGCCAGAGCGTTTCAATCTCTGACGGCATACCGTCCATACGGTACTCCTTCGGCACGCCAATTTTCTTACCTTGCAAATCACCACCCAGCGCATGTTCAAAGCCCGGAACAGTTTCCGACGAACTGGTTGAATCTTTCGCATCATGACCACAAATCACCTGCTGCATGATGGCAGCATCACGCACGCTCCGGGTCAGCACACCCGCCTGGTCGAGCGAACTGGCAAAAGCAATCATTCCCCAGCGCGAGCAGCGGCCATAGGTCGGCTTAAACCCAACAATGCCGGTAAAAGCCGCAGGCTGACGAATCGAGCCGCCCGTATCCGTCCCCAATGCGCCAAGGCACAAACGCGCGGCTACAGCCGCCGACGAGCCGCCGGATGACCCGCCTGGTACGATCTGTGCGTCGTCAGAGCTGCGCGTCCATGGGCTGATAACATTGCCGTCATAACTGGTAATGTTAGCTGACCCCATGGCGAATTCGTCCATATTCGTCTTGCCGAGCATCACCCCACCAGCATCGAACAGCTTACTCGTTACGGTAGATTCATAGGCCGGGGTAAACCCATCCAAGATATGTGAACATGAGGTCGAGCGTACGCCTTTGGTACAGAACAATTCTTTCACAGCAACGGGAATACCGTCCATGTCACTTGCCGGGCTGCCGGATTGAAGCCGGGCATCGGCCTCATTGGCTTGCTGATGGGCAATATCAGCGGTGAGCGTTGTGTAGGCATTGAGCGATGAGGCAGCCTCAATCGCCGCCAGATGAGCATCGACCAGTTCGGTCGCGGTAAACTGCTTCTCTTTCAGGCCGTCTCTGGCCTCGGCAATCGTTAAATGGGTCAGGTTGGTCATGATCAAAACATAAGAGATTAAAAATTATTCAATTACTTTTGGCACAGCAAAGCAGTCAAATGCCTGTTTCGGGGCATTGCCCAAAATGTCCTCACGCCGGTTACCATCCGTCACTTCATCGCGGCGCATCGGCAGAGTCATTGAGGCAACCGATGTCATCTGGGGCACATTATCGGTGTTGACTTCACTCAGTTGCTCAATCCATTCGAAAATACGGCTTAATTCGCCTGCATATCTATCCTGTTCTTCTTCTGTCAGACGAATGCGCGCCAAATGAGCGACCTTCGCCACCGTCTTTTTATCCATTCTCTTTCATCCGTGCAGTAGCGTTGAAAACAGGGCGTTGCTTTTACCCCCTTTCCCAAGTAATGGCAAGGTATGAGCCATGATATTCTGACAATAAACGCCCTTGGCGCACTGATACAGAGCCAGCCGGACCAATTCCAAACAAGGGTGGGGGCAATGGACATTGGCTCCAAAACCATCGGCATTGCCATCAGCGACCGTGAACGACGCATCGCCAGCCCGCTTGAGATCATCCGCCGGGCGAAATTTTCCCAAGATATAATCCGAATATTGGAGATTGAAAAAGAGCACCGACTATGCGCCTGGATTATTGGTTATCCCATCAATATGGATGGTTCGGAAGGGCCACGCTGTCAATCCACCCGCGATATCGCAGCACAGATCGGAAAGCATAGCAATCTGCCACTGGCATTGTGGGATGAGCGCATGTCCAGTATGGCATCGGACCGCGTGATGTTGGATGCGGATATGAGCCGCCAAAAACGTAAAAAAAACATCGATAAACTGGCAGCAACATTTATTCTGCAAGGCGCATTGGATTATCTGGGCAGAACGCGATAGCGCCTGACTACTGAAGCTTCTTCTCTTTTTTCATTGAGCAGAAATTGACGCTGCCATAGAGTGCCGCTATGGATTACCCCCTGCTCACCCTTCTCCTGGCCTATCTCATCGGCAGCATTCCCTGTGGCCTGATTTTTGCCAAATTGGCAGGATTGGGGGATATACGCCGTATTGGCTCGGGTAATATCGGCGCCACGAACGTATTGAGAACAGGAAATAAAGCCATTGCTGCCCTCACCTTAGTCGGCGATGTGACCAAAGGTGCAGCCGCCATTTGGCTCTCAAACCTGCTCGCACCGGAAATGATCTACTGGGCCGCCATCATGGTCGTGATCGGTCATGATTTTTCATGTTGGCTGAAAGGCAAAGGCGGTAAGGGAGTCGCGACCAGTTGCGGCGTGTTGCTCGCTCTTCACCTGCCTTTAGGGCTCATCACCGCGGCAACATGGCTTCTCGTTTTTCTCATTACACGTATTTCATCGCTGGCGGCATTGGCCGCTGCCATCACCGCACCATCCATCGCCTATTATCTTGAACATATGACGGGGCTGTTCGTTACCATCACACTGCTGTCACTACTGCTGATTATTCGGCATATTCCAAATATTCGCCGTTTATTGCAGCATGAAGAAAGTACGGTGTGATGCGCTATACAAACCTTTCAGACTATTCAGCACTGTCGGTACTCCGGCTGGCGCGTAGCGATAATGTCGGCCCAGTCACCTTTTTCAGCCTCATGCAGCGCTATGGCAGCCCGGACAGGGCATTGGAAGCATTGCCCGAGCTTTCCCGGCGCGGTGGCCGTAAAAAAGCGCTGCAACCCTGTGGTCATGATCAGGCTGAACGAGAAATCGCAGCCATAGAGCAGCAGGGAGCGTCACTACTTCTCTATGGCCAGTCGGACTACCCGGCAGCATTGCTGGATATGTACGACCCGCCACCTATCCTGATTGCCCGCGGCGATAGTGCATTGCTGAACAAGCAACCTGCCATCGCCATTGTCGGCGGACGCAATGCCTCTGCCGTCGGGCAGCAGGCAGCAAAACAACTCAGCCATGCCTGCAGTCAGGAAGGGTTAGTGGTTGTCTCCGGCCTGGCACGCGGCATTGATGCCGCCGCCCATAAAGGCGCGCTGGAAGGTGGTACGATTGCCGTGATCGGCACCGGCATCGACATATGTTATCCCAAGGAAAATCAATCCCTTCGCGACGCCATTGCTGAGCAAGGTATTATGATCACAGAATATGCCCCCGGAACGCAGGCCAATGCCTTTCATTTCCCAGCGCGCAATCGCATCATTGCCGGGCTGAGTAAGCTCATCACCGTGATCGAAGCCTCACCCAAATCCGGCTCGCTCATCACGGCACGACTGGCACTGGATTATGGCCGCGAAGTGGGCGCTGTTCCAGGCTCGCCCATGGACAGTCGCAATAGCGGCTGCAACCGCCTCATCAAAGAAGGGGCACATTTGATCGAGGATGTACGGGATATACGCCACGCCCTTCCTGCCTCATCGGCAGTGACCATGCCGCATCAGGGGCAAGCCGAGCAATTGGGCGAGCATGTGCCTCTCCCCGCCAATGATGAAGGCTTAACTATGGAAATGCGTGCCAGCCTGCTGGAAGCCCTTGGCCCAACGCCAGTCAGCATGGATGAACTGTGCCGCCTGTGCGGCCTGCCTCCCAACCACGTGCTGACACTACTGATGGAACTGGAACTGGCGGGCAAAATCACCCGTTATCCCGGCCATCGTGTGGCCAGAGCCGCATGATTTATCTGCAAATAATCAATTCGGACTAAACGGCGTAAGCTCCGGCGGATCACGACGATCCTCGTCATCTTTCTTTGTAGTCAACTGATCCGTCGCTTTGTCTGCATCTTCTTGCGTTAACTTAAAATCGGCTCGTTGCTGATGTGAAATCGTTGTTTCAACTCCAGCTTCCCGCAGTCTATCGACGTAGATACCTCGTTCATGAAGCGGCAAAAGGCTCACCAATTCACCAAAAAGCGCTGGTTCCAGAAGCTTCTCGGTCCTCTCCTCACGGCAACAATGGTCTGATCATTATTGATGTATGGAACAGTGATGGCGTGAAATATGTCATCATTTCTAGATAAAAAGCTCTGATCAAATGGCCTGTCTAATGCCAGCCTCAACACCAGTGGAAAACCATCCAGATGCTTAAATTGTTCGGAAATTTCCTGCACATTCTTTACCTGGTCTATCCGCCACATGACATCTTGCAAATCATAGGATGTGAACAATTCTTCCGCCATGATGTATCTTTCAGTATGCCTCTACTATGCGCGATAATACATAAAGTAACGCATAACAGTTAATATTAATCATTGCTCAACTTTTCATCAATCCTTAGCAATTCCCGCCTAATAACTTGACGTCTAATTAGCATAACGCCTAGAAGCATTCTAAATTTTACGACGCATTAAAGGACCTCTATGCAGCTTGTCATCGTCGAATCCCCGGCCAAATCCAAAACCATCAATAAATATTTAGGCAATGATTACAAGGTGATGGCCTCATTCGGCCATATTCGTGATTTGCCCGCGAAAGATGGTTCCGTGCGCCCGGAAGAGGACTTCGCCATGACCTATATGCTGTCTGATGATAAGAAAAAGCAATTGCAGGCCATCATCAAAGAAGCGCGCGATGCCGACGCGCTGATTCTCGCCACCGACCCCGATCGCGAGGGAGAAGCGATTTCCTGGCATGTGCTCGAAGCGCTGAAAGAGAAAAAGGCACTTAAAAAGTCAGCCGAAGTCAAGCGCGTGGTGTTTAATGAAATCACCAAAAAAGCCGTGCTGGAGGGCATTGCCCATCCGCGCGAGCTGGATATGGACCTCATCAACGCCCAGCAGGCTCGGCGCGCCCTGGACTATCTCGTCGGCTTCACCCTCTCGCCGGTATTATGGCGTAAATTACCGGGTAGCCGTTCTGCCGGTCGGGTGCAGTCCGTTGCCCTGCGACTCATTTGTGAGCGTGAAAATGAGATTGAGCGCTTCACTGCGGAAGAATACTGGACGATTGAAGCCACGTTCACCACTGATGCAGGAAAGACATTCAGCGCCCGCCTAACCCATTTGGACAGCGATAAGCTGGAAAAATTCAGCATTACGACGGAGACCGAAGCTAAAAAAGCCGTGCAAGCCCTTCTGCAAGGAAGCTGGAAAGTCGGCAGCCTGACCCCCAAAACCGTACGGCGTAATCCCTCCCCCCCCTTCACCACCTCCACCCTCCAGCAGGAAGCCGCCCGCAAGTTAGGCTTTGGCGCAAAAAAGACCATGATGGTTGCCCAAAAGCTTTATGAAGGCATTGAGCTGGATGGCGAGACCACCGGCTTAATCACCTATATGCGGACCGATGGTGTGTTTGTCTCCAATGAGGCCATTAATGAGACACGCCGCCTGATCGGCAGTGAATATGGCGAAGAGTATGTGCCAGAAAAAACACGTTATTACAGCTCAAAAGCCAAGAATGCTCAGGAAGCACATGAATCCATACGCCCTACCTCGCTCTACCGCACACCAGATAAAATGGCACGTTTTCTCGATGGCGATCAGCTCAAACTCTACCGCCTGGTCTGGCAGCGAATGATGGCAAGTCAGATGGCCAGCGCTGTCCTCGACCAACTAAGCGTCGATATAGTGGACACGAAGGAGAGCGGCATTTTTCGGGCGACAGGCTCGCAAATCAAGTTCCCGGGCTTTTATGCGCTGTATCGTGAGGGCAAAGACGACGAAAAGGACGATGATAATGACCGCATTCTGCCTGCGATGGACCAGGGTGATGCACTCAAGACGAATACAATCGAACCGAATCAGCATTTCACCGAACCGCCGCCTCGCTATTCCGAAGCCAGTCTGGTGAAAAAGCTGGAAGAACTCGGCATTGGCCGCCCGTCTACCTATGCCAGCATTCTCTCGGTTCTGCAGGATCGTGACTATGTGAAACTCGAGAAAAAGCGCTTCTTTCCGGAAGATCGTGGCCGCATCGTCAACAGCTTTCTGGAACTCTATTTCAAGCGCTATGTGGAATATGATTTCACTGCCGATCTGGAACAGCAATTGGATGATATTTCCGCCGGTGATGTAGAATGGAAAGCCGTGCTACGCCAGTTTTGGGATGCATTCAAAACCACGGTGGATGCAACGATGGATATTGGCCCGGCTGATATTCTCAAAGCGGTGGAACGCAGCCTGGAACATTATATTTTTCCTGTCAGAGAGGATGGCAGTGATCCGCACCAATGCCCAAGCTGTGAGAGTGGCAAATTGCATTTAAAGGCGGGGAAATTCGGCGCATTCCTTGGCTGCAATAATTACCCGGACTGTAATTACACGCGGCCACTCGTCACCGATGGTGATGCCGATAACGGTGCTACAGTTGGCGACGAATTCCCCAAAATACTAGGCAATGACCCGGTAACAGGGCTGGAAGTCTCGCTGCGCAAAGGGCCTTATGGCATCTATGTTCAGCGCGAGGCAAATGCCGAGAATAAAAAAGAAAAACCGAAACGCACCGGCCTGCCCAAAGGCATGGACCCGGCGGAGATTGATCTGAATAAAGCTCTGGCCCTGCTCTCACTGCCGCGCGATGTAGGCGAGCACCCGGAAACAGGCAAGATGATCAAAGCAGGCATCGGCAAATTCGGGCCTTATGTGGTACATGATGGCACCTATGCCTCACTGAGTGCTGATGATGATGTGCTGTCGGTCGGGATGAACCGTGCTGTCACGCTGATTGCCGAAAAAGCCGCGAAAAAGGGAGGAGGCACCAAAGCAGAACCGCTACGGGTGCTTGGTAAACACCCAGACGATGCGAAAGAAGACGTGGCAATTTATGATGGTCGCTATGGGCCATACGTCAAATATAAGAAAATCAACGCGACGATCCCGAAGGATATTGACCCGTCCAGCGTCTCGATGCAACAAGCAGTGGAATGGATTACAGCAAAAGAAAAAGCCCCGAAAAAGAAACCTTCACGGAAGAAAAAGGCGTCATAGCAGCACTGCGTAAACGCCATTACGCCACTGCAATGTTGGCATTTCTTCTATACGGTCCGCAGGACAGAGCACCACGCCTTTAGGCGTGGGTGAATGAGTATCCGGACTGCGTGAGCAGGACGGCGAACGCATCGCGTTCGTAGCCCCGCAGGGATAAGTACCACGGGGTTACCCGTGGGTATCTATTTTGAAAAGCGCGTATAATCATCTTGTTGCTGCTGATCCATCTGCTCAATTCGGCCGGTATCCGATATTGCCAATCCTGTGAGCCTGGCCGCCATCCCCATAATAAAACGCTGTACGGGATTCATGCCACCGCCATTATCTACACTCGCCTCGTTCCGGCCATTCTCCCCTTCTATTTGCGGGTGCCTACACAGCGTAATATGCGTGGAATACGGGTCAATTTCTGCCGCAATACGCTGATTAATATCGGCAAATTGTTCTTCTAAATGGGTAAAGACTGATTGCAGAGGTTCCACATATACATCATTATCAATCTCAGGGTCATCCTGAAGTTGCTCAATAAAATCAGATATTAAACTACACAGCCGTTGCATATCGCGCTGTAATTTCTCCATCGATACGGCACGAATTTCCACATAACGACCATCATCATCTAGACGAAAGGTATTTTGAGGATCCCGCTCACCCGCCTCCGCTTTGTCCTGTTCACGCAGATAATCAATTACAGGCCGAAGTAATTTTGCGGTCTCTGCATCAGGAAACATCAAGGTTACACGCAGGGGAATATCATCTTCCAAAATAGCCTTACCAGAAAATTCTGTGCGACGGTCCATAAACGTCGGATGGTGAGTGGTATTCACATCCAAGGTGTAGATTCCCCGTGAGAAAAAAATGGTTTCGCTTGTGCTATAGGGCACAATCTGCCTCCGATTTTTATTTACAATCTTATTCCCAGCATAGCGCTTCTTTACGACAAGCCTGTGACAGCCAGATGACAATTAAATGCAAAAAAGCCGGACATTTTTCCCGGCTTTACGCGTTATCATTTAATCTTGTTTATCGAGTAGGTGACGGCCAATCAACAATGAATGCATCTTCATTGATCTCGCTTACCGGCGCACCGCCCTGCCCCACCACGGGATTATCCGGTGCTTCTTCTGCGGTGATTCCGCCAACACGCTCCTGCACCGCGCTAATAATGGTTTGTAGAAAACTGCCACGCACTTCTCCTTCAACCTCTTCACGATCCACATCGCCTTCGGCAGCTTGCGGTAAAAAACGCTCACGAAAATCCTCTAACAACGGAGAGAATTGGCTGAATATAGAACCCGCCTCACGTTCCTCATCCTGGCCCGGATCACCACTGAGTAATCCCCACACGCCGCCTTCCTCACTCAATATATCAGTTGGAATGGAAAGCCCCATAATGCCACCGATACGTAAAAACTCCGGTTGTTCCTCGGATACTTCTAAATTCTCATTGTTCATGAGCATGTTGATTGGATTGATGTCCGATTCTCCCAACGCATAATCCGTCGCTGCGCCAAAAATACCTGTGCGCTCAGCAAATTCCATCGCATCGGCAACGATGCCTCCACCCTCACGGCCATCATTATCCTGTCCATCACCACTGCCGAGCAGCAAATTCTGGCGTAAACGCTCCAACTCTTCTTCATCTTGTATAATGTCTATAACGCCTCCAAGTACCATGATACTTATCCTTTATCTTATAATTGATACGACTTCTCCCAGTCGAATATTAACACAACATGATGTCAATTTTGTGACAGTTAACTGCGGCGCGTGTAGTGTGACCGTATGCTCTTTTCTGACTAAACGCAGGCAATTGCTATATTGCGCCATGGAGCCTTCGGCTTGCGATACTCACCGGCAGAAAATCTGCTCCCTGTTGTCACTCCTGCGACCTGCTTCGCCAACGCTTGTACGGCGAGAGGCAGGAGTCTCTCTATCCAACGATTCAGACATTCAATAATAGAGGTACCCACCTTCGCGGAGATGGACGCTGTGCCCCCTCTCCAAAAGAGAGAGGGAGTTCTTGTCATTCCAGAATGCGAGTCAGCAGGCGAGCATGTCTGGAATCCATCTCTGTAAAGGACTGAATCCTGTCAGTAGCCGGGCAAGCAGGCCCGGCGTGGTGTATGCGCTTGTCTTGCTAAAGAATGACGTATTGTCACAAGGCCACTCATCTGGATTCGCCGGTTAAACCGGCGAATGACAAGAAAAGCGTTATGCTATTGAAGCTGAATTCCGGCTTTCGCCGGAATGATAAACCTAAGGCATTATCAATGAATTATACAAACATCCGGCTTGGCTTGCGAAATGTCATGAAAGCTTCATGCACACAAAATCAAGAGTTCGCTATAGTCTCGTCCGTCTAAAATACTTCCCGTTAGACAATCTCACTAAAGGGGAAGATTGGAGGTCATCATGACATTCAAAGTTTACGAAGGCGACTTTTTCGAGGGTATCATTCACTTCGCAAAGGGTAAGAACGGTGTCGTAGGGCATTACTTCCCTAACGATGAAAAGTTCAACGCCTCAGGTATCGGCACAACCCCTCTCGTGGTTAACCGCGATGATAAGGATGTTGTTGCACGCGAATTCAAAACCCTCGAAGCTGAAACAGTAAGCTGGGTCTAGCCTCTGGCAAATGAGGTGTGGCGTTGCTGCGCCCCATTCATAAACAAAGAAATAAGCACAAACAGCATAGACACTGTATTTTCATAAAATTTTCACACTTAACTTCCTCTATCTTCCTATAATCAGCGCGTCTGATTTATTACCCCCTAATCAGATGAAGTCTTATAGAGGGGGAGTAATTGGAGGTTGTTACACATGAAGCGCGCTTACGTGCTGATTGATGGATCTACAGTAGTCGGGGTCGATGTACTCGACCAAACCAAAGGCGAAGCCCACCATTATCCCACCAAAAGGGAGTTCTGGGAGTCGGAATTCGGTCAAGAGGACATTGAAACCATCGAGATCGACATCCACGACGAAACTTCGGAAGCCGCTGTTGAATACGAGCAAGCTCTGAAAGAAGTGGATTGGGTCACCGACGACGAGGATTAACCTCAATTTGAGACCGCAAGTCTCTTCATGGGCATGGCGCAACGCTGTGCCCATGTAAAAAAAATCAATAGCCCAATTCTTTTATAAATACAGACACCTGCTCGGTTGCATTACCATAAAATCCTTTATCAAACAGCGGGTTGCCGGTTGGCTCCAGGTTGATTTCCACGGCCTCCGCCCCAGCGGCCTTTGCCTCCTGCACAAAGCCCGCCGCAGGGTAGACATTGCCTGACGTGCCGATGGAAACAAACAGATCGCACTGTTGCAACGCATTATAAATACGCTCCATCTCCAACGGCATCTCACCAAACCACACGATATGCGGACGCAACGTACCTACGGATTCATCAAGTGGGGAGACAGTCTCCAGCGACAAATCACCCTCCCAGTCAATCACCTGCCCAGAATGCACGCAGCGTACCTTGGCCAACTCTCCATGCATATGAATGAGTGAGCGATCATCCACTCTCCCATCCTGCCTTACCGCATCCATCGCCCGGTCATGCAAATTATCAACATTCTGCGTTACCAACAAAAAATCCCCATCCCATCGCACCGCTAACTCTGCCAGGGCATGGTGCGCCGCATTAGGCTGCACTTCGGCCAATTGCCGCCGCCGCAGATTATAAAATTCATGCACCAGCACAGGATTGCGTTCAAACGCCTCTGGCGTGGCAACATCTTCCACCCGATGGTCGCACCACAGCCCATCCGACGCTCGAAAGGTCTGCAGACCTGATTCAGCGGAGATACCAGCACCTGTTAACACGACTATATTAACCACTCATTCTCTCCTTCAATGCCTGAAATAGATACAATTTGAACTAAATTATGATGAAAAAACAACCTGCTCGTTAAGTATTTTGTTAACCATTTCTGCCTTATTATTCATGTTACCTTAATAAATAGATTAAAATTAAAGCCAATTACGACATAAGCCTCACGAGGCACGGCTAAAAAGAGAGAATAACACCGAGACCGGACAACAAAAAGAGGGAACGGGATCATGCGCAAAGAAAACAGCACCGCTAATGGCAATAATCAAATGTCAACAACCGGTGGATTTCATCTGGCGGAAGAAAATAATAAACAGCCTTACACGGCTGTGGTCGATGCGCATACGCAGGCAACCAATGGCTCCCTTATTCTGCCGTTGAAAGAAGATATGCTCAGCGCAGAATTTGAGCGTCAAGGACCGGACCTGGTGGTGGGCACCAAAGATCAGTCCGTGTTGGTGACCAGCTATTTTCAACAGGAACAATCCCCTGCCCTCATCTCCGAACACGGTAAGCGCCTGACGGGAGCAACGATTGAAAAACTCTCCGGCTCCGTTGCTCCGGCACAATATGCCGGCCCAACGCCGACTTCTGAGTCCATCGGCACGGTTGAGCGCATGGAAGGGATTGTTCGCGTCAAGCGCGCTGACGGCAGCACAGCAGAACTCAAGCAGGGTGACCCGGTCTACCAAAACGACGTGATTGAAACCGAAGGCAA
The DNA here is from genome assembly GCA_964435165.1 of uncultured Rickettsiales bacterium. Taxonomy (GTDB): domain Bacteria; phylum Pseudomonadota; class Alphaproteobacteria; order Rickettsiales; family RI-342; genus CAYSXY01. Next base: position 11,063 of record CAYSXY010000022.1, on the reverse strand, counting down.
CGGCAAAATTGGCATCGAATTTCAGGATGGGTCTGTTTTCACCCTGGGTAACGATGCACGTATGACGCTCGATGAGTTTGTTTATGATCCCGCCACCGGCGAGGGTTCATCCAGCGTTGGAGTGATTAAAGGGATGTTCAAATTCGTCTCCGGTGAGATCGCGGCCAATAATCCGGGCGAGATGGAAATCACCACACCGGTCGCCACACTGGGTATTCGCGGCACCACGGGTGGTGGTCAAGTGCTGGGTGAAGGCCAGGATAACAGCTTTTTCCTCGAGCCGAATGCGGATGGCACTGTCGGTTGGATTGATGTGCAAACCGATGGTGGCGTGCAATCTCTTAATCAACCGAACATGATGGTGGGCATTCAAACCTTTGATCAGGCGCCGCCACCACCGGTCTTTATTCCGCCATCACAGCTGGAAAGCGAATTTAACCCGGTGATGACATTTTCATCTGACGGTAAATATGAAGATCGTATTATTGAGCAAAATAATATAGAAAATCAGCCGGTTGAAGAGCAACAAGCTGAACAGGAAGCCGCGCCGGAAGAGCAGGAAGCGTTGGCAGAAGAAGCGGCAGACGAAGAGCAACCGGAAGAAACAGCAGCCGCTAGCGAAGAAAATACGGAAGAAGTGACGGAAGAAGCGGCGTCTGAAGAGAGCACAGCGACAGAGGAAACGCAGGAAGCAGGCTCTGACTCGGAAGAGATTGTCGCTGCTGGTGATGAGCCGATCATCAATGATGGCACGGTGCAAACCGATGAAAATGGTGTGCCGGTGGACGGTGACGGCGTAATTGATGGAGAATTACAGGACTTCGCTGGAGAAGGTGACGGCGTAATTGATGGAGAATTGCAGGACTTCGCTGAAGAAAGTGAGGAAACACCCAATGCAGACATGCTAACGAAGGACCAAAACGGTGCAATGGAAAATCCGGACGAAAATGTTGAAATGCAGACATTTTCCGGCAATGAAAACTTTGATGGTCAACAAACCAAAGAAACGTTAGAGCCACAATTAAACACAAACAATGATTTTGGTAGAGATGCCGAAGTTTCCGGTTTCCAAAGTACCGCTATCGATGCCACGAAAGGCGCATCGGATATGCCTGTAACTGGAACCTCATCAGGAACAACGTCAGGTACGAATACCACAACAAATCAAACAGCAACACAAACCACGCAAACAACAATTATTAGACAGGACAGCAATACACTAAATGACCCTGCTATCACGCAGGATGATGACTTTGCAAGAGAGCAAGCACAACTCGAAGCAGAAATCCAGGAGCGTATTGCCAATGATCCGACCTATGACCCACGACTTGACCCGGATACACCCTTTTTCAATCCGGATTTAGCGACCGATCCTAATTATGATCCGCGGTTTGACCCTACCAGCCCGCAATTTGACGCGGCTCTGGCGACAGACCCCAATTACGATCCTCGATTTGATCCAAATAGTCCGCAATATGACCCAGTACTGGCGAGTGATCCATTTTATGATCCACGGCTTGACCCGGCCAGCCCGCTCTATGACCCGGTATTGGCGAGTGACCCGAATTATGATCCACGGCTGGATCCCAACAGCCCGCAATTCGATCCGGATTTTGCCGATCAAGTTGCAGCCGATGGCAATGACGACCCGAACGCCAACAATGACGATAATGACAACACCAATACAACCGGCGATGATGGCAATACACCTGGCTCAACCGCTGGTATTACCGCGGCCATGCAGGTAGGTGCCGATAACATCACCGGTACCGGTCAGGATGATATCGTGACCATCGCCTCACCGGGCGCGCTTGAAGCAGGCGATGCCATCAATCTGCAAGGCGGAAAAGATGCCATCGTCTTGGAAGGCGCAGGAAACCACAACTTCTTAGGTACAAACACAACGGGTGTAGATGTCATCCAGGTCACATCCTCCGGCACGCATGTTATCCTCAGCAATCAGCTGGTGGATACTGCCGACAACGGCCGACTGGTTGTGGATAATCTGGGCAACAACATCACGCTGAACACGGAATTTGTGATGGATGATAATCAAATCGTCGTGGTCAGTGGCGATGGCCAGGTGATGCTAAGTGGCGGCGCATCCAGCATGGGCAGCGGCGCACAGATCGTCCATGTCGATGATAATACCAATGGATTTGTGAATGCAAATGGCGGTGGCGCCAATATGGATGCCGAGATTTTTGGCGGCATGGGTGATGACACACTTGTGGGCCGTGATGGTGCCAATCATAACCTCTTATTTGGTGGCGGCGGAGATGATTCACTCGTCGGTGGCTCAGGGGCAACCACCCATAACGATTTATTCGCCGGTGCCGGTGTTGACCGCCTCACCGGTGGTGGCAGCGGTGCAGAGAACTACTTCCATTTCATGCGGCTGAGCGATGGCACAACAACCTCCAACGCGACAGCAGGCGTGGATGTGATTACCAATTTCACCGCTGCGACGGATAAAATCATCGTAGATTGGAATGGCGCCGCGATGACCGGCACGCACAATGCAGGAACCAATATCACAACCTTAAGCGATGGCGTCACGACCATTAAGTTGGAAGGTGGTGATTTCTCCGGGCTGGACATGAATGCCACCAACCTGTTGACATCTAATGTGATCTACGCCGACAAAATTGCCGATTGGGATGAAATTCTTGACAATATCACCGGTGATTTCTCTACGACAGGTGCATCCAAGGCTATTTACGCCATGGGTGGTGATCTTGGCAACTGGATGCAGGGCGGAACCTATGGCGATATGCTGTTCGGCGGCGACGGTATGGATGATATCTATGGTGGCGCTGGCAATGACACCATCGAAGGCTTTGACGATGATGACGCATTGTATGGTGAAGACGGCAATGACCAACTCTTTGGCGGCTGGGGCGCCGACACCCTTACAGGTGGCGCAGGCGCAGACACCCTTGATGGTGGCCTGGGACCAGACACTTATGTCTACGATGCTGTCGGAGACAGCGATATGGTCAACTTCGATGTGATTCATGGATTTGATCCGCACAAAGACATCATCGACCTGTCTAGTCTTGGCACATTCAACCTGTTGCTTTCCGGTGGCGGTGAAGGAAGCCTGGGCGCAGCCGGTCTTGATATTTCCTTCGCCTATTCAGCGGGTGGCACCAACCTGTTCATCGATACGGATAATGGTGGCGCGGGTGACATGCAAATCCGACTCGAAGGCTACACCGGGCCGATTGTCAGCTCGTTCTTTGACGGGGCTGTGCAGGATAGTCATCTACTCAGCTGGAGCAATGATGACATCGCCGGAGATAACGCAGTGCCCAATACATTTTATGCGGAATATGCCGACCAGCTTTACTATACAGATCAGCTTGAAGGCTCAACGTCTGCCGCAGATATAATCAAGGTAAAATCAGGCGGTTATGCTTCCATCGGTGCAGGCACGCTTGGAACAGGTGCCAACCAAATCGAGAAGATTTGGATTACAGGCGAAAATCCAGCAATGATCTATGACTTTACTTTTGAAGGCGCAACCAACTATGCCGTGCAGATTGATGGCTCGCTCATCGCTGCCGGGGGCAACCTGCATGTCAATGCTGCAACCAATACCGGTAACATGACGATCGAAGGTGGCCTGGGCGTTGATACTATTATTGGCGGCTCTGGTGATGATGTGATCATTGCCTCTGAAGCGGGAGATAGTGTTACCTTTAACGGTGGTGATGATACATTGAAACTGGAGGCTGGCTACACAGGCGCCCTGGGCGGTGGCCGCATGAACATTATCGACTTCACTCAAGGCGAGGATGTGATTGATGTCACCGCGCTGGGAGCGTTTGACTTTATCGGCATGACAGGCTTTGATGGATCAGCAAATCAAATACGCTTCTTAGATATTGCTGGCTCTACCGTTGCCCAATTTAACTTTTCGGGAGACACCACGCCTGACTTTGAAATTTCTCTGGGTAGCATCATGACATTGACTGCCGCTGATTTCATGGGCGCAGGCACACCATCGACCACGAGTTTCACCACCGGCACGGCAGATGCACTGGTCGGTACAGGAGGGAATGATACCTACACTGCACCAACAGCCAATGATATTCAGACCGGCGATAATATCAGTGATGCAGGCGGTACTGATGTGCTGGATATTCAAGCCGGAGGTACCGCTGTGTTTGGCACCTACATCACGGCGGTTGAAACCATCAACCTGGCAGATGGTGGAGGAAACTATATTCTTGATTTCAACACGAATACTGTCAACTGGGGCGGTAGGATCGACGCCTCTACACTCGCGACGGGTGGAGATAATGTGGATGTGCTGGCTGAAAACAGCGCACAGAACATACAGGTTACGACCGGTGTGGGTGCTGACGTTATCAAAACCGGTAGCGGTGACGATGTAATCAATACCGGTACAGGCAATGATACGGTGCATAGCTCCGAAGGAGCGGACCAGATCACGCTTGGAGCTGGTTTTGACATGGTTAAAATGCAGGCTGCCTATATGGGCGCAACCGGCGTCGGCAATCGCATGGTGATTCACGACTTCACCCAGGGTGACGACCAGATTGACCTTGGTGCACTGGGAGCATTTGACTTTGTTGGCGATGGCAGTTTCACCGGCGGTGGTCAGGAATCTGTGCGCTATAGCCATGTTGCGAGCAGTACCATCATTGAAGTGGATATGGACGGTGATGGTGCACTGGATTTTGAAATTGAGGTCACCAATGGTAATCTCATGCTCGATGATCTGGACTTCATCGGCGCCACAGCCGTCTCGCCGTTGAGCTTCTCTGCCACCGCATCAGATAATTTGATCGGTACGATAGGTGATGACACCTTCACTGCCACGATCGCTTATGACATCCAAGCGGGTGACTCTATTACCACTAATGGTGGTAATGACACGATTCACATTCTGTCCGGTGGCACAGCCATGTTTGACACCTATGTCAACGACATCCAGGTGATCAATCTGGATGATAATGGCTCTTATATACTTGATTTTGAGACGAACAGTGCCGATTTCACCGGCATTATCGACGCATCCGTCCTGACGGGTGGCAACCAGGTGACGCTGAATGCGTTGAATTCCACCGGGCTCACCGCGAATACAGGGGCTGGCGATGACATGCTGCGGACGGGAGTGGGTGCGGATATCATCAACGCTGGCGATGGTCATGACAGCATCAATGCCGGTGGTGGTAATGATATGGTCGACGGCATGATGGGTGATGACACCATCTATGGTGGCATGGGCGATGATCTCATTGACGCCGGTGCCGGTACTTTCGACCATCTTTATGGCGAAGATGGTGACGACGTGCTTCAAACCCCCAACTTCATTGTTGGACAGGACGAGCTTTATGATGGCGGCGCCGGGTTTGATACACTCAAACTGATGAATGACGGGATGCCTGCGACCACCACTATCGATTTTAGTCAGATTAACACGGGCGTGAACACCTATGTGAATAATATGGAAGTCATCGACCTGCGGGATGATAGCTGGCAGTTGAACGGCCTCAGTGCTGCAGTCGTCAACAATATGGTGGATAACGGGCCAGCACTTGGTAATTTACATGATGCGGTTGGCATCACCGGGATTAGCGGACAGACCCCATTAAATGGATATTTTGGTGTGATTATTACCGGTGAGGCTGATGACACCGTGGACCTCACCTCACTCGGCTGGACAGATAGTGCCACTGATGTGACATGGGATGATGGGTCTGGTGGCGGTGCACAAAACTACTCTGTTTATACCAACGGTAGTAATGCATTAGTGATTAATGATGCCATTAATGTGACACAATAACGCAGCGATTAAATAGTAATCGTTAAAGGAGGCTGCGGTTGTAGCCTCCTTTTTTGTGTTTGCCGCAGTTCAGTCTGTGCTACAAGCCCTGCATGACTGAAAGCAAGATTCGCATTGGCACGCGGGGCAGCGCACTGGCCACCACCCAGACCGGCTGGGTGAAACAGCAATTGCTGCAGGCACACCCTGCTCTCTCGGACGCCGAGATCGAAATTGTCACCATCACCACCACCGGTGACCGCATTACCGACCGCCCACTCAATGCCATTGGCGGCAAAGGCCTCTTTACCAAGGAAATTGAAGAAGCCTTACTGGATGGCCGCATTGACATGGCCGTGCACTCCATGAAAGACATGCCCACCAAGCTGCCGGATGGTTTGGCCATTGGCTGCATACCGGTGCGCGAAGACCCGCGTGATGCGTTTCTCAGCAGCGCCTATGACAGCATGCACGCCCTGCCCGCAGGCAGCCGCATCGGCACCACCTCGCTACGCCGCAGCAGCATCCTCAAACATCAACGCCCGGATGTGGAGATTACCCCCTTACGTGGCAATGTCACGACGCGCATACGCAAACTCGAAGAAGGGGCGTTCGATGCCATTATTCTCGCCGCAGCCGGGCTTCACCGTCTTGGCTTGCAAAAACACATTACCGCCTATCTGGCGCCGGAGACAATGCTGCCTGCCGTTGGCCAGGGCGCACTTGCAATAGAATTATTGCTTAATAACAAAAGAATAAATGATATATTGATCAAAATACATCATCAGGATACTGCCCTGTGCGTGACGGCGGAGCGTGCAATGCTGGCTGAGCTGGATGGTAGCTGTCACACCCCCATTGGTGGCTATGCCACGATGCATGACAATCAGCAACTCACCCTGCATGGGCTGATTGCCGAGCCGGATGGCAGCAACATCACACGTCATTATCTCTCCGGCCCGGCAACAGATGCCGAGTTCATTGGAAGGGAACTTGGGAAAAAGCTGGCGGCGCAACATCCGGGCTTTTCTTAAAGCAAATTAATGGTTAGGAAAGAGCGTAGATTAGAACGCTTAAACTACGGCCATGGCGAAACGCAGCACTCCCCTCAACCTCCCGGCGCATCTGTATCCCGTTCGCGTGCCTGCACCGGTGCATGACGCCGCGCGTGGCGACAATATTTATTGGAAAGTGATTTTTGATGTCAATCAGTTGGACAGGGAACGGTTGATTAAACTGCGCGAACTCATTCCTGTCTTGCGAGATCCTCCACTCAACCTGTTTATCGAAATTGTCTTCACCAACATTCTGCTCAATGAAATTGGCCGGGTGATTGACCCGGTCTTTCTTAAATCACCGGAAGAAATGACGCCCGGCTCCGTGCTGGAACTCATCAGCAAAGACTATCACATTCCGCCGGATAATGGCGCGCCGCGCTATCTGGAGGTGGAACAAACAGCCCTGCATGACACCTATATCGCAATGGCAAAACAGGTGATGTCTAACTTGCAAAAACACGCCCGTGGCATCGCAACGCAAGACGGCATAGAGGCACTTGATCATTGGATCAGCCACCAACTGGCCTCCTTAAAAAACCGTCTACCGGATTTTATCGACAGCCTGCAGCGCTTAAGCCGGATGGTGGAACGGAATGATACTGTATTAAAACGCCTCAATGGTGCGGATTTTCCCTTTAGCCGATCCGATTATGCTGAGATTGAAACATGGTTTAAGCATAGTTGGACTCTGCCATTCGTGCAGGATGCGCATCCCGACACCTTTTCCGAGCGAGCAGCACAAAGCTTACTGGATGTCATTGCCTGGTGTGATGCCAATCCTCACGCGACTCTTCGCTGGGAAGCAATGGAACAGGAACTGACCCAAGCCTTTGACATCACCCCCGGTAACCCGAAGAAAGTATTCCGCAAAATCAGTCGGCTGGATGCATCGGATATCCAGGAACTGCTCAACGACGTAAACACAACGGACAGCACAGACAAAAAACAGGAAAGCGCCCGGTACGCCCTGCAGGAGCGCCTGCATAGCTTCACGAAAAACCGGGATTTACTGGCGCTTCTCATTCATGTGTCACCATCATTTCGCCAACTACTTGGTGATACAATGACGCATATTCATGCACACATCCCTGGAGCCACCACTCCGGACACAGCATTATCCCTCAAAGGATTAGAACAGACTCTGGCCTCGAAATACGCACAGGTGACAGCCAATGTTGATGAAGCCATAACGGCGATTCATGGGCTGATAGCGGCTGAATGGGAACAATTATCCCATGACGAACAGATGCAACAGCTGGAGCCATTTTATGCTGATGCATCATTATTTCGGTTTCTGCGTGAATTCAGCCCTGAATTTGGCGAATTTCATCGCGATCTCGGCGAAAAAACTATCGCGCTCTATGTCAGCACATTAGCCAAACGCCGCGAGAAGACCCGCGAAGTGCTTGAAAACCCCAAACATTATGGCTTAGTCCTCATCACCAATGATAAAGGCGCGCAGGAAATGGCTGTTGAAGCCGCCATTTCCCATCAGGTACCTTTATTTATGCCGGATAGCCATCGTTTCTTTGAGCTGATTGACCATCTCCATGCGCATGGCGTGGATGGCTTACAGCTCCACCCGGAGATTAACAGCGAATACCGTCAATTCATGGAATCACTGATGGTACAGCACTGGGAAGGCACCATTGAAGTGACGCCAAAACAGACGCTTAAAATTTATCAACAATTAATGGATGAACTCCTGGCCTTAATCGGCTATGAAGCAGAGCATCAGGCACGTGCAGGTGGCGCGTATCATGGCTAACACTAACAGATAACAATAAGGAGCGACGAGAGTGCGCATCCGCAAAGCTGTATTCCCCGTGGGCGGTTTAGGCACCCGCTTTCTCCCGGCCACAAAATCCATGCCCAAAGAAATGCTCCCCGTAGTGGATAAACCACTCATCCAATATGCTTACGAAGAGGCAATGGATGCAGGGATTGAACAATTTATTTTTGTGACCGGCCGCAATAAAAATGCGATTAGCGACCATTTTGATCAATCCTATGAGCTTAATTGCATTCTGAAAGATAAAGGCAAAACGGAAGCGCTGGATGAAATCACTCAATGGATGCCCGATGCCGGCAGTATCGTCTTTACCCGCCAGCAAACGCCATTGGGGCTGGGTCATGCCGTGTGGTGCGCCCGCCAATTCATCAATAATGAGCCATTTGTCGTGCTGCTGGCCGATGATCTGATTCTCTCCGACCAGCCTTGCATCGGCCAGATGATAGATGCACATGATCAGACCGGCGGTCATATGGTAGCCGTGCAGGATGTGCCACAAGAACAAACCAATAAATATGGCATTCTGGATATTGCAGAAGATATGAACCGGCTGATACGGGCGCGAGGCCTGGTGGAAAAGCCAGCCCCTGAGGTTGCCCCTTCCCGCTCGGCGGTGATTGGCCGCTATATTCTGCAGCCAGAGATTTTTGATTACCTGGAGCGCCAGCAGGCAGGTGCCGGGGGTGAAATTCAGCTTACCGATGCTATTATGGCCTCAATGTCTCAGCACCCTGTGCATGGTTTCCGCTTCGACGGCACGCGCTTCGATTGCGGCAGCCGCAGCGGCTTTTTGCAGGCAAACATTGCGTTTGCCCTCAATCATCCGGAATTGGGCCAGGAAATGCAGCGGGTCATCAATGCCTATGCCTCCGCCGACCATAAAGCCGAAGGTTATGGCGAAGAAACACCAGTGAGCGCCGCCGCCTAGACAGCAAGATTGCGTAAGCAATGATATCGTCCTATAAGACTCGACATTCGGAGAGGTGGCTGAGCGGTCGAAAGCACTGGTCTTGACACCGTCCCGAAAGGGCGGTGGACGGCGAAGCCGCCCGCAGGGCGAGCCGAGTTAAAACGAGGCGAGTCAAAACCGGTAAAGAGAGGTACGTTTTTAGCCCATCGTTGGGCATACATTGTGGAGGGATGGCAGAGCGGTTGAATGCACTGGTCTTGACACCGTCCCGAAAGGGCGGTGGACGGCGAAGCCGCCCGCAGG
>CAYSXY010000022.1:0-1103 GCA_964435165.1 uncultured Rickettsiales bacterium | reverse complement strand
GCGAGCCGAGTTAAAACGAGGCGAGTCAAAACCGGTAAAGAGAGGTAAGTTTTTAGCCCATCATTGGGCATACATTTTGGAAGGGTGGCTGAGTGGTCGAAAGCACTGGTCTTGAAAACCAGCGAGGGGGCAACCCCTCCGTGGGTTCGAATCCCACCCCTTCCGCCACCACTTAAAAACACCTCGCGGGACACTCCTGGGACAGTACGGGGCAAACTCCCACAATCTTCAGCAATAGATGCTTATTTAGTCATCCAATAGAATATGAAGCTTGCTATAACCGAGGCCGCAATGGCCATCAGCCATGAGATAACGGGTGGCCAGTTGCGCATCAACCAGTTAGGTGCTTTCTCTGAAAGACTGATTGAGGCATTGGGCACAAACTTTGAATGAACCCATAATAGCGATGATAAAAGAATCAGGATAGATATGGCAAAAATCGCCCGGTACTCAATTGTACTGACGCTTGGCATTAGTACCAGCATAGTGAAAAAGATCAGTTGGTTAAGATTTAGTCCGAATTTTTTATATGCAGTTACAGGCGTACTCTCAAAATTTTTCAAGAATGTGGCGAGTGACTCTGCTTTGCCGATTACCCAAGACTCTTGAACGCCCTGTACGCGGATGTCATTAGAACCATGCGCTCGTAATTCTAATATAACCCCACGATTGATGCCATACGCTTCAGGTTCCTGAATATTGATTTTACAGTATGTCAGGTTCTTTAGGTTCTTGTCTTTCAGAAGATTCTCTGCGTAGTCTGTAACTTCACCGCCGCCACGTGCGCTGTAGGTGACGATTAAACGTCCAATAGAGAAGTCTTTTTTTATCTGAGTAAAAAGCTGCTCAATGTCTTTTGCAAAAAGCCGGATCGAGCCAAGCTGAATGTATTTTGTATGAATTTGCTCTGGTATGGTCGCACCGCCCAGATTACTTGCTTGCGGTGGTGGAACGTCATGAGGAAAAGCATCAAAAGTACCGCCAGTTCCTAAAGCAGTAGTCCATTTACCCCTCAAGTTCCCCTCAGCCGTTAATTCCGCCTCAGCAATTAGGTCCTGTTTACGAATAAATTAATATTTATGGTTTATTTCTAACCTTCCACT
>CAYSXY010000021.1:0-34607 GCA_964435165.1 uncultured Rickettsiales bacterium | reverse complement strand
CATACACTATGCAGCAACATTACAATGGTTAAAATAATCGTAAACAGAGCCTAGACTCAGTTGGTGAATTTGGATGTATATCAAATTCTACGTTTCTGTTTGTTATGTTGTCAGAATCGTTCCCGTAAACACCAAATTGACTAAAAATCTCAACCCAATTGCTCCACGCAAACGTAGGAACAAAAATTGAGAAAGCGCTTTTTTTCTCAATATTAGCAATAGATAGAGTTCGATCTAACGCCTGACTTAACTCACACCAGTCAGCCACATCTTCACGCTCCAAATGGTTCACCCCGCCCTTAAACCCATAAAGCGCAATCGCCTTCGCCCGGTTGCGGCTAAATCCAGCACTTCGCAAAAACCTCTCGAACGTACGAATATCACCATCCGCCCCCTGCCCCAGGCTCTTCAGTTGCGTCACCACCGCCCCTTCATTGGCGGGGAATGTCACCAGGCTCACTTCCACCAACTCAACTTCTCGCAACTGCCGCAGCCCAGTTGCCGTATCAATGGCATAATCCACGGCACGATAGCCAATTGACAACCCATCCAGTACCCCGGCCTTCATCAACGCATAGGCTTCCCTAGCCCGTGCCACCTCCAACAACAACCGCCCTTCCACAAACAGCCCATGCGCATCCTCTCGCAGCACATGCAAATACCCAACCGGCTCACTGGCATCATGCTGCCATAAGAGTGGCAGTTGGGCACGCCCGGCCAATGTCTTTCCGAACGCCCCCGGCAGCATCACATCGCCATCGCGGTCCTCTACGCCAAACACACTGGCATAGCCCGAAAATCGCCCCTTATCACCGAGCGACTTCACCGCCAGCAACGCTGTCATCACTGAAGACATCCCCACCTCACCCACTCACAATCATGAAAATAAATAAAATGCGGTCGCCTCATTAAGCGACACCAGATCAGCAAAGAAGTTCGGCGGAATCAACAAATCATTGTCACCCCGGACAAGCGGCAAGCAGGCCGCGCGATCCGGGGTCCATCATCCACCACAACAAAACCCATCAGTAGATGAGTCAGCAGACGAATCGTGCCCAAGACGCCAACACCAATGCCGAACAATATATATATTCTAATCGCTTATGGCAGTGAGCCAAACATCACACATACCGCTCAAGCAGCGCCTTCTTCTCCTCATCACTCAAAAATGTCGCATTGTTCACTCGCTCCCAATACGCATCTCGCTTAGGTGCCAACGCCGAAATACTGTCACGATCATAGACCAATCGCCACTCGCCTCCATCCTCCCAGAACGGTAACAACCACCCGCTCAGCGCACCGGCCAAACTATCCAACAACGGCAGCACCGTCTGTTCCCATAACGCCAGCCGCGCCTCTTTCAAATTGCTATAAGTATTATCACCCGGAATACCAAGCAATTGCGGTGGCACACCAAACGCTAACGCTATATCCCGCGCAGCGCTGTGTTTAGCGTCCAAAAAGTCCATATCCTTCGGGCTCATACTCATTTCTTTCCAGTCCAAACCACCTTGCAACAACAAAGGCCGTCCGGCATTACCCGATCCTGAAAACTCACTGTCAATCTGTTGTTTCAACTGCTGATACTGCTCTTCTGACAACACACCGGACGGGTTATTCTCCCCCGGCGTCACCACCAATGCCCCGCTGGGTCTCGCCCCATGCTGCAACAATGCCTGGTTCCACGCTCCTGCCTGATTATGCTGATCGATGCTATACGCCGCCGGCTCCACACTGGATAACCCATACCAGTCATCAAGCGGGTGAAACTGCTTCCAGTGCATCACCCGACAATGCCCTGTCGACGGTGATACCGCATAATCCGTATGCCCCTTAGCATGGCTGTATCGATATCCTGCCGGTACACACCCTCCATGCTTGCCCGCCAACACCTGCACACGGTCAGGACGTAACACATGCAATTCCAACGGTGGCTGTTTCTCCGGTCCCACAGCCAATAGATAGCTATTCCCCCCAATCAGCCGATAACTCACCAGCGCATCAATCAACGCCGCCCCATCCATGCAGGGGTGCGGCTGCTGCAGGAGAGATAACACCTGGTGCTGTCTTTCCGTAGCTGGCCGCTTCTTTCCATCCGACAGCGTCCAACGCACACTGGATGCCGCCTGCGACACCATACTAATCGCCCGGTACGCCACCACATTTCGGCTATAGGCTTCCTCCGCCAACGCGTCATAGCGTCGCGATGTCCACACCGGTTTGCCCGGTGTCACCAGCCAGGCATCACCCATACGATTCTCAACGCCGAATCCGGCAGATTTCTTCGGCGTACCTCCTAACCCTGCTTTATATGATTGTCTCTGGCGAAACACACGTTGCCATATTCCGCCGGACGACATACCCGCCCCCTTGCGTGATGTAATCATACGCATCGCTATGCCCTAATTGTGAATAGAAGTGCGCAAAAAAGAAAATATTTCAGTTCGTCAGGCGCGCAAACCCAACCTACATTTACTACTCTCGCATGTAAACCACGGCCCCGGAAGCGTAAAAATACACCCCCAAGCATTTTTTTAATAATCGACAGCCACAACTAATGAATACACACTGCTTGTCGCCAGACAGCACAGAGAGAAAGAAGTCTTTCGAATAGCCTACAATCCAGCAGCTTAAACTCCTTACAATACTTTTTAGGTTGCACTAGCAACAATTAATGATTAGCAAATAGCGCTTAAAAAATAAATGTGACCATAGGCAAAAGTAAATCGCTTAGGTCAGCAGGGACGTAAATATGCACGTGATGATTAGTAAAACATCGCCAGACCATCAGACAATGGTCGTACCCTCAGATCACTATCTTCAGGATTTAACATCTGAGGAACAAACACGACTACTGCAAGACATCGCAAAATGGCTGGAAACATCGGAATGGCAACAAAAGCCCGAGCTACAACGTAGCCGCTCAGCATTGCAGGAAACAGTGATGCAATTACAATCCGCATCGAATCACTCCATTGAGCAGCTCTGGCGTCAATTGACTCAGTTAGTACAGTCAACACCTCTGTTCTCATTGGGTTTATCACCAGTAGTATCAGCGCTTGCTGACTATCAATTGCAGGACAGCACCAGACACTCCAGCATGGTCACACCCAGCCTATCAGCAGCTTAGACCCTTCCTAAATATTTCCTCACAAGCGACTTTGCGCTTCATTAAATCTTTGGCAAGGTTATCGCGCGATGCTTAGCGAAAATTTGACGTTGAGCTTTATCGCATGCCGTATATTCAAATTAATCAGGTCCTAACCCAGCCTCTCGCTCCGGGAGATACGCTCTCCTGCACATACCCAACAGGAAAAAACAAAGGCGATATTTTCGGCACCTCAAACCATAGTGTGACAATCGATGGTCATATTTTCCGCTTCCCGGAACACTTCCTTATCGACCCACATAGTGACCATTTCGATCTTATTTGGCGCGCAGATCGCAGCATTCCAGAACGCACCATTCTTAACATTCAACTGGAAGAAGCATTTCAGGACGGTATGGTCGATAAAAACGTCGGTACAAAAATTTTTCAAACCGTGCCGGCTCACCTCTATTTGATCAATCTCAAAGCTCCAAAAGACAGAACGGTCGATTTTTACGTCCCATGGATGTCTGTCTCTGAACAAGGCCCACTACCTTTACAAGCAGAGACTCCTGATATTCCACGTAATGTCGTTGTCTGCTCAACACATAACAATGCCAATCGCATCTTCCACATTCATGGCAAAGATGTCTACAAACGCCCAATGACGGAATATATCGAAGGCCCTAATGCGGATTTCCGTCCTGGGCGCAAAGCCTTCGCCAGTATATCCGCCGTCAGTGTTGACGGCCCATGCCTGGGCGAAATTGCCATTGGCTTTGGCAACCGTCTTGGCCTCCCCACTTTTATTCCCGCCCCCGACCTGGTGATCAAAGAACTGGTCAATGGCGTGGAACCAGCCTCCGGCCTGATCATCACGGGCGACAACGGCCTTCCAACACCAACCTCTCGTGACCGACGCGGCACCTACACGCCTTCACCAACGGTCGAGCTGGACGGTCTGAAGGCCATCCACCTCCTGGTCTCTCTCGCAAATCCAGGCAATATCGGCTCTCCTGACTATGCTGAAGCACCACAGAGCAATTGATGGATTATAAACCCGGCCGCTTCGACGATAGCGTCAATCTCCCAAAAGGGCGAATCCCATTATTAACGGAATGTCTTTGGATTTGCGGTGCACTCATCGGTATTGTGCTCATCGCCTATATCATCATCGGTTTGCTGGTTGACACAGCCGCCTCCATGCTGTCTCCGGAAAGTGAAGCAAAACTCTGGTCATATATGGATAGCGGCCAGATCATCAGCTCTCTGTATGAGACAGAACTCACTTTTCCTCAACAAAGGGTCGAACGCCGCCTGCAAGCATTGATCGATAGCATTCCTTCTCGTTCCATGCCGTTTGATTATCCCATCACCGTTCATTATGTACCGGATGATACCGTGAATGCATTGGCCCTGCCCGGTGGGCATATTCTTGTCTATGATGGCTTGCTTAAACAGTTATCGAGTGAGAATGGGCTCATGTTCGTCTTAGCGCACGAACTTGGCCATTTTGCCCATCGAGATCATTTACGCCAAATGGGGCGCAGCCTTGTCCTTGCCTTAATCCTCGGCACCACCATCGGCCAGGGCGACGCCGCCCAATGGCTTATCTCATCCAGTGCACAAGGGATGGATCTGCATTATTCGCGCGAGCAGGAGCAAGCATCTGATGTATTCGCCCTTACACTACTCAATGACATTTACGGCCATGTCGGCGGTGCAACGGAGTTATTCGAGTATCTGAAGACCGTACCGGATGCTCACCCACCGGCCTATCTCTCAACGCACCCGCTACCACAAACACGTATTGATGCTATCAATGCATTAATTCAATCCGGCACCTATCGCGTTAGAAGCACCAAAGAACTGACAATACAATAAGTTAAAAATTTCAGCCTTTACTTAAGACAAACGCAATAAAACGCTGGTATTATGCATGTATAGTCGATTCACTTCATTTTCCTACATAATGGAATCGACTAGCAAGCGCGACTGCGCGCCGCGCCCTATGGCGCGTAAGGCTTAGTGCCGTTTGAGCGTCAATGAATTTCTGCATAAAAATTCATTGAATACTTTATAATAATAAAAATAACATGCTAGTTCCGTGACCACACATCCATCATCCAACCTGCTTACTGCCATCGGCCTGCTCACCCATATTCGCACTGAAGTGCTGATGTACTGCGAGCATGAAGACCAACAACCACATCCTGACACACACTATATTGAACAATTATGTACGACCGAACATGCGCTTCGCTGCGCCGCATTGGTCTGGCTTAGCGATGTTGCCCGGCGCCTGAGCAAATTGGCAGAAGAAATTGTCGACGATATTGCCTCGGGCCCTATCGGCCGCTTGCTCCAACATGCAGAACAAGCCCCTCTCATTGCATCCAATGACAATCTGGACACTCAAAATCTACCCCCACCCGTTGCGCGTGAACAACTGGAACAGCAATTCATCTTTCATATTTCAGAGGCATTGTCCGCTATCAATAGCATGCATGTCAAAGCGAATCGCATGACGATCCCGATTGTCAAAAGCCAGTTAGAGACCATCACTGATAGCTTCCACTCATACTTAGATGACCCGGATCATTCCATCTCAAGCTTGATGGGGCAGGAAGTTCGCACACCGCCAACCACCAAGCATTAAACGTAATGGCTACGACTACAACAGGCGCAAACTCGGCCCTTTCATGCCGCGCTGATGCAACCACTGAATCACCTGACTAAACGCATCCACCTGATCATCAAAGGCAGCATCCGGAAAGCGCAGCAATTCATCTTCGAATGCAGCCAACCACGGTGCACGTTCCGGCAACCATACTCTGCCTGCTTCAATCATTGGAGAAATACGAGCCAAACGTGAGAGCTTATCACCTTGAGGCACAATAGGAATCAGCGGTAGCGTGGTGCTGCCGGATAACTCCTGCAATATGCTCTGCCCACTGGCTTTCCGCTCAATTAAAACGGCATCAGCAGAATGGCTTGATGCAAGATGCAACACTGCCTGTCTGAGTGACGTATAATCCAGCCGCGCTCTATGTACATCCACCACATACCATTGATGGTCAACTACATAAACCACCACGCCGACAGAATAGTCGGCATCACTGCCCACACCATAAGCCGTGTCCCAACTATGCACGATCATATCAGGGCATACAGGCACACTTGTAAAGCGCGCGAACCAGGCACGTCGCACCAAAGCTGCTCCGTCCTCCGGCAACGGTTGCTGCAAATATTGCGCATTAAACGCCGCACTGCCAAGTTGCGTACGCAGCATGGCGATATGCTCTGGCGAGAGACGATCTTGGTGTAATAACTCGCCAGCTTCCATAACATATGGCCGCCGATTTGCCGGAATCACGAGCCGTTCCGGCGCCTCAACCGGCAATATAAGATGATGCCAGTCATAAGAGGATTGTGATAACAAATATCCGCACAAATCCTGCTCATGAAGCCGCTGCATCACAATCACAATCACACCTTTGCTGGGATTATCCAACCGACTCATCACTGTATGGTCAAACCAGTGATTGACCTGTTTACGCCAACGTTGACTGGCTGCCTGACGCGGATTAAGCGGATCATCGATAATAACAATATCTCCACCATCGCCGGTCATTGTCCCGCCAACGGACGTCGCCAGACGGAATCCATGCGCAGTGGTTGCCACCCGTTGCTTTTCATTTTGGCCGACTTCAACACAGGTTGATGGAAATAGCTTTTTATACCAATCACTTAACAACAAATGACGGCAATCCAATGCATGCCGAACAGCCAGGCGGGACGAATAACTGGCAGTGATGATACGATGCGACGCATCCCGCCCCAATAACCAGGCAGGCCAGGCGATCGTCACACTCATCGATTTTAACATACGCGGCGGCATATTGATCATAAGCCGCGTCACATCACCCGTGCTACAGGCCGACAACATATCGGCAATCGCATCAATATGCCAATTAGGTAAATAACATCGCCCTGGGTTCAGTGAATAGAAACTACGGGCAATAAAACTCGATAAATCATGCCGCAGTACTGCTTGGTACAAACGGCCTCTGTCAGCCGAAAATTCAGTATAAAATTCTGTATGTTCAGACCGCACCCTTACCTCTCATAAAAACATTTCACACGCCAACCAAGGCCCATCACATGCATAATGACGCGGCACTTCGTGTGCATGCAGCATACCTTCACTAAAGATGCCTGCACTGACCTACACACAAAGCCACCTCCATGAAATTGCACATGGAGAAACGCAAAATAAATCAGATAAACCGCTGAAATTCATAACGTTAAATTGAAATGCAGAACCATATCACACAGTTAAGATGCTTAGTGCTGGTCTTGACTATGCAGATAGGCTAGGGTTTCAATTCACTGCACGATAGTAACGCTCGCAGAAATGTCATAGAAATGCCCATGGTGCGCTAACTGCGTTCAGCCGATGGAGACTCCTCACATGCGTTATGCCGTATGAAAGCTGACAGAACTGAAACGCCGCATACCAACATTCAGCCTGTGCTAAACAATATCATGGTCGGGCTCTCTGTGAGCATTGTTGCCATCACACTGGGCGCGGCATTCGGTATTCTGTCAGGACGTGGAGCACTGGCCGGCATGGTTTCAGCCAGCATCATCGCTTTCATCACCTCGGCTTTTGGCGGCACACGTGTGCAATGCTCAGGCCCTACAGCACCAATGAGTGCAGTGGTTGCCGTTGTCGTGGCCTATGCATATAGCCAGCTTCCCTCCGACATTGCGGCATCCGGTGTCAGCGCCGACCAGTTCATCAATATCGTCCTAATCATCAGTGGTTTGTTGATGATGCTGATGGCAGTGTTGAGGTTGGGACGATTCATCAATCTGATCCCGCCCCCCGTGATTACGGGATTCATGAACGGTATTGCCCTCATCATTATCGTCAATCAACTCTCTCTGTTACTCGGCCTTGCAGGCAAAACGCCTCTCGAAGGCTCACTAACCTGGAATATTAGTGTTGCCGTCATCACATTGCTGCTCACATTCCTCCTCCCCATCGGCTTAAAAGCAATTTTCCCTAGGGCAGAGCGTTACTTTCCCGGAACATTGATGGCACTGGCCGTCATGACCTGTGCAACAGCCTTACTGGATGCGCCAATCGAGCGGGTCAGCCTGCCAACTACCATCAGCGGCTGGCAAGATATGAGCATTCTATTTGCGGATCAGCTTCCCCCTTTATCAGCGCTCACCCCTGCCCTCTTCCTGCTTGCTCTGCCATTCGCCTTGGAGCTGTCTACATTGGCATATCTCGATACATTACTCACAGCCACCATTATTGATCGTCTGCGTGGAGAACCAACAAAGCGCAATCGTGAACTCGCAGCCCAGGGTCTGGCCAATGGCGCGGTTGCCTTCGCCGGCGGCATCCCAGGCGCGCAAGCAACCATGCAGTCCGTATTATTGCACAAAGAAGGAGCCACCATGCGACTCGCGGGCATGGCTGTTGGCATCTGGATATTACTGGAAATGCTGCTGATGTTGCCATTGATTGGCATGATCCCACGGGCAGTTTTTGTTGGCGTCCTGCTGAAAGTATCGTGGAATGTCAGCGACCTGGACCCACTGATCGACTGGTGGAAACACCGCACAACAACCTATTGGAATCTACCGCATGCCGCACGGCAGGGTGCCACTCCGGATAACGCCGCCCCCTCGCTCTTCGATGTCAGTATTATATGCGGCACCGCGCTAACAACCGTGCTGGTTGAATTAAATGCAGCCGTCATCGGTTTCACCGCCCTGTATTACATTCTGCATCTACTCCGAAAGGCGAGACGCTCAACATCCACTACCGCTTAATCAATCATCCCCGTCAGACGAACCCAGCTACGCTGAATCCTGGATAGTTCTTCAGGCTCAAGCTGCGTTACAACATCCGCCAATGCGTGTATATCCGTTTGCATATGGCGCAGTGAAACCGTCAATGCATGCTGCGACTGATCTTCCGCCAAGCGGTGAATGGCATCATTATAGGCCTTCTCAAGCTTCTCCAGCAACATGCGCGTACTTGCTACATATGCTCCGCTACCTAACAATGCCCCAGCAGCGCCAATGTAACGACTGCTAAGTGGCACAATATAACACCGGGCGTGACAACGCCACTGCTGCTCAGCCATCACCCGCTCCAGCAACGCCCGATGACGCTGGTGCGCAGCCTGCTGCTCTCGCAATACAGGTCGCAACAACATATCCCGGCCCGTCAACAACCCGCCCTTGGCACGATAATATGCTATCGATTCCAACAGGTGCAATAAGGTGACTGAGTCGTCAGCATCCACCATATATGTGTCCAATGCTAAAATAAAAATGACAATCTATCATCCGCTGCCTCATCCTGATTTTCCAGTAAAAATAACCACATTTTCAATATTTCTTTACTTGCCCGCATCATGATACATGCATGAAATGGGTGTACTTGCCAACTATGATCATGGTCTATTTACTCACGATTCAGCAATCGTGGGCAACACCATCTCATCACCCGCAAATGCTCTCTCCAATAACGGTTCAATTAAACCTGAACGGGCTCACACAGCTTGGCTCAGAGACGGAATCAGCCCAGTCCATATCAGGTTCAATTCCCACCTTTTCTCTGGAACCCGATGAGGAAGTCACCGAGCAAGCGCAGCAATTATATGCCAAACATCAGGCTGCCATCTTTCAAATTCAGGTTATAGACCGCACGTCCGGTGCCAAATCGTCCATTGGCTCAGGCTTTCAATATACAAAAGATGGCCATGTGGGTACCAATTACCATGTCATCTCCGAAGCATTGTACCGGCCGGAGCGATACCGTCTTGCCTATGTCGCTCATGATGGCACAACCGGCACGATCACACTCCAGCATGTGGATGTCATCCATGATCTGGCGATTGTCCTGCTCGACACCCCAGGGCCGCACACATTATCACTCAGCACTCAGCCTTTGGCGAAAGGCAACCACATCTATGCACTCGGCAATCCATATGATTTAGGCATGACGATTGTCGAAGGCACATATAACGGCATGATCAACCAATCTCTTTACCAGAAAATCCTCTTTTCCGGTTCGCTCAACAGTGGCATGAGTGGGGGCCCGGCCTTAAATCGCCGTGGGGAGATTATCGGGATCAACGTCTCCACCGCCGGTAACGATATCAGCTTTATGGTCCCCTCCAGTTATTTGTCACAACTCCATCGCACGCATCTGGATAATCCAATACATTATGAGGCCACACTTCAACAGAATGTGCACCAGCAATTATTGGCGAATCAACAACGAGTAATTTCGCAGATATTATCAAGCCCATGGAACCTGCTGCCATTCGGCCGCGCCTCCATCGCCGACATTCAGGTTAATGCCTTCAAATGCTGGGGGGATTCTGTTCGTGAAGCACATTCGCTCCATGATTATAGCTATCGCGCCTGCACGACCGAAGATACGATCTATCTCTCACCATCTCTGTCCACCGGACGCATCGCCTACCGCTTCGACTGGTATGATTCCGATGAACTTTCGCCTGAGCGTTTCTACCACCTCTACAGTACCGATTTCGGTGAAAGTTTTAATTTTGACAATGCCGGAGAAAAAGACACAGGAAGTTTTCAATGCTATACAGAATTTGTCTCCATGCACGGGGAAGAATGGAAAGCGGCGATCTGCGCTCGTCCTTACACCTTATTTCCGGATTTATTCGATGTAAGCCTGAGCCTGGCGCTGGTCAGTGAATATACCAGCGGCCTTCTTGCCGAAATAGTGGCGCTCGGCGTGAGCGAAGAAATGAGCCTCGCCCTGACACGCCAATTCATGGAGCATATACGGTGGAACGATTAATCGTCGAACTTTTCCACCGCACAGGGTTTCGCATCCCACAGCGCTACCGATTCCGGGAATACCCGGTACGCGTCGGACGTGCGTACTATAATGACCTCATCATCACTGACCCTCACGTCTGCCCGGAACATCTCGTCATATGCGAGCAGGATGAAGGCTGGTTGCTGCGCGATAAAGACAGTAAAAACGGCATATTACACAACCATAAGCTGACTCGCAGTGAGTGGATTCACATAAAATCAGGCGATGAAATTATCATTGGCAAAACTCGCCTGCGCCTCCTCTCTCCCATGCACCCGGTGGAAGAAAGCGAAATTCTTATTGACCCGGGCCCCATCAACCGATTGCTATCACACCCCTTTATCGCCATCTTCATGTGGTTCATGTTGGGCATATTCATTGCTGTAAAAAGCCACGCGCATAGCTGGACACAACAATCATTCACCTATTACGTAAGCGAAGCACTGCCCATCATGTTCCTCGCCCTTTGCTGGACAGGTATATGGGCACTTGTAGGCCGTGTTATTCGGCATCGAACACGCGCCGCTCGCCAACTCTCGATGATATCGCTCTATTTGATTATTCTGGAGTGGACCGCAGGACTGGCAGAGACCACCGCCTATAAAATAAATAATGATCTAGCTGCATATGCTGCATTTGCGGTATTTTGGGCTGCATCACTGGGATGGTTACTTTCAGCCACCTTGCGCGCCGCAACTCACCTCACAAAAAGACGACGCTGGATCATTAGTGGCTTCATTGTCAGTTTAATCTCGCTGAGTGCCTTCCTTGTGGATTACACAGAACTCACGGCAAAACAGCAATATACACGTGCCGGTTACTCACATATCCTTAAAATCCCCGGATGGCGCCTGGCGCCCGATCTAACGCCTGAACAATTCTTAGATGAGGCCAACCCTGTCTTCTATCACCCGACAGATGAGTAATTCACTTCCCATTTCACTCATCGGCTTTATCCAGAACCTTATTACGCGCCAAAAAACGCTCGATAATCGCCTGATCTTCCTCGCCAAAATTACTCTCAATCGCATCACCTGTCGCAGAGGGCGCACTCGCATATTTCTCTTTCAGTTCAAGCAATTTTGCAATAGCTCCGACAAGTTTGACAAAATGAGACGCACCACTTTCTTTTTCTCCCCACAGCCAATCAACGGTGCCTTCATCACCGCCCGATTGCATTTGATGACGAAAATCATCCACCAACTGTCGCGCAACCTCTATCGCCTCGACCAGTAGCACCTCAGTATGAGAGGCCATCGACTGATGATCAACGAATCCATCCTGTTCGTCTTTACCCTGCACCATCAACACTTACATGCTGTCTGAATGTCATTAAAAATGAGAAAGATCGAGATCATGAGATAACGCATATGCCGCTCTTTCACGGACATATTGCGGATCCATCTCTGCCATCCAGCATACCCAGTAAAAATCGGCATTTCGTCCCTCCAGCCATACTTTAGCCTGTTGCTTTTCATAGGCCATCTCAGCTTTGCTGGATTCTGAGCGCGCATCAACCACCGCCTGCATAATCACCGCTCTCCACATCGCCACATAAGGCCGCACCGGACTATCATCGACAACATCCTGTTGGTCATCAGCGCATTGACCATACGTATGATGATCTGAAGCTGTATCGCGTAATACATCCAACGCCGTATCAACGGTTGCAATTTCCGACAAATAAGATGGCGCAGAAGAACTCGCACTACGGTCCCTTGAAGAAACAGAGGATAATGATTGCCGGTGAATCGTGTGCTTGCGCCCTGGTGTGGCGATCTGCTTTGCAATGCGTGGTGGATATGTCCTATTTTTTGACGATAACCGCATTTGTAACCTCCCCTGATACAAGACGCTTTGACGTAAAAATCCTAAATTAATGTCATTTTACACTTGACACATATAGGATATATCCAACAAATAAACCTAGGAAGTGCATTTGTATACATAAAATAATATTATTTGGTGTATTAAGGGGGTAAGCAATGATAGTGCTTTAATTTCAGCACCTTACATTTACATTATACGATATACAATGAGAACGGGGAAGAAGCTTATTACTCTCAATGCACTATGTGTTGCTGATTTCCTCAGCCAGCGGGATCCGGCAGACCACTGCCCGAACTATGGCCATTGCCAAAACGCTTGGCAATGTCTAACGCCTGCTCTGCCACCATATCAACGGAGTTCATCATGCTCACCGGTGTACGCAGCCCGGCATTTGTACCGGCATAAACTTTATGAAACAGGTTTTGTACTGCATCGCTAATTTCCTGCCCCAAATGTTTGGCATGCAAATGACCTTGCAGCACCGACAGCGATTCCACCAGGCCGATCCGCTGCCCTACTTCACGGTTAAGCTCCGGCCATTCCAACACACCGTCATTGGGCAATCCATCAACGGTAGAAAGGCGCATCAACACGCCAGGGTCACGATTCAACATCTCAATCATGCGTGGCTCAAGGTCTGTACCGATAATCGGCTGCCCGGTAAATGTCTCGGCCATCAACAATGCCACCTGGTTGCGCATCACATGCATATGCGCCTGTGTTTGCAACGGAGTGACCAAACCTGTCTCAAAATACTGATCATACGCCCTACTCCACGCCTCTATCTGTGCGTAGGACGGAGGAATGTCAGTAATACCGGCAGATTGCAGCGCATTGCCCATATGCCGCCATGACACGTCAAAATCCGTCTGCGCCATAATCACGCTGGCACGTTCCATCATTTTCATAAACTTCTCACTGCGCAGCATCTCCGTGCGCTCAGCAATGCTATACTCCGCCAATGACTGAAAACCATACCATCCAGGCAAACATTTCCGTGCATGCGCATTCAGACGTTCATTCCCAATCGCTCGCTGCTGCTGAATCACATCACCTTCAACAATCACCCTTTCTTCTGCCTGTGCCGCAGCTCCCTGAAGGTCTGCTTCACGGCTACGGGCACGTGAGGAGATATTGGCGGTATTACGGCACGCCCACGGCACATTATCTTCCGCCAGTTTTGTCAATTGCTCACTGGTATAAAGCACCTCATACACATCCATACTCCGGTCAGCAAAGCCACTCACGCGCTGCTCAACCTTTTCTTCCCGACGAATCTGTGCCTTCTCCTGCGCCGAGAGCAATCCCTGTTCCGTTCGCCAAATCGTTGACATCATATCCAACCCGGCCGACAGCATATCTTTGATAAAGTGAGCCGCATTCGCCGGCGTTCCAAAACGAAAACGACGCGCACGCCCCTGCAATGTGCCCACCAACTCGCCGGATACCGCATCGAGCACCGACCCCTCGCCACGATAGCTATCCGGGTTCGCCAGTATATCTGCTGCCAAATTACGTTCCGGGTTACGGTGATATTCCGTTAAATCCCCGCCACCACGTGGAATTGAACTGCCATGACCGTGGAAAAATCGCACTTCCACCGGTGGCTGTATATTAGGATGCTCTCGATTATATCGATCCACCAGTTGAATACATTTCACAATCGTATCCAATTGTAAATCCCTCGCTCCAGGCCCCGCTTCCCGGGTTGAGTCGCTATATCCCACCATAATATCGACTTTATTGCCCAGCGCCGCCACATGACGCATGTAATGTGGATTACCAAGCAATTCTTCCAGCATCGGCACGGCATTATTCAATGCCGCACGGCTTTCCTGCAAAGGAATCAAACGCAGGGCACCTTCCAACCCATGCGATCGCAATAACACCTGCACTGCCATCAGATCAGCGGCAGACTCATTATTCGACACAATCCAGTTTTCCACCCGATTCGGATGGCGCTGCAGCATTGGCAGTTTCAAAATCGTCTCATATTCCGGACTACCCGGCAAAAAGGCCTGCTGAGCTTCAAGCACATAGGCATTTAATTGCCCTTCATCCATACTGAGCAACGCATCGACAATTGCCGGACGCAATGTCTGACGCAATTCCTTCACTCGACCTTCAGCCACCTTCAAAGCGGCATCTTCTTCATAACTCGACTTAAAATTCTCATCCAGAGCAGAGGCTTCATTAAATCGCTGGCGCATCGTCGCCACCAATGCCTGCTGCTCTCGCAACTGCAACACATCTTCCCTCAATTCGTCGCCCAAAATCTCCTCATGCGCATCGAAAATTTCGTCCATGATATGATTATGCACATCACTTTTGAGGCGAATATCAAGCTGTGCAAAAAACTCACCAAAAAGCTGGGTGCGTAAATACAAATCATCCAACCCAAGCGCTACCACATCGATTCCACGCTCTGCCGTCTCCCGATGGAGCGCCGCAATATCTTCGACTATTCCGGCAAAGCCAGCATTACCATCTGCCGTATAAAAATCGTTCCCTCCCTGATTCAGGCGCTCACGAATCGCCATTAATCGCTGCTGCAAATCAATATCGTCACCCGACCGGCGAATCATATCTTCAATATCATTAATATACAGCGCCTTGAGTGCTGCCGATAACTCCATGATCGTCTGTTCGGATACCGCTGCTGTGATGTTTTTGTTACCATCCGCATCGGTACCAGACCACATTCTGGGCCCAAACATTTTGCTTGCTACGGCATGCAAATCAATATCACGATAGGCATCACTCGTTGCCACCGCTGCCTGCAGTTCACGAAATATCTCAGGCGCACCACGATAAAAGTTACGCATATAATCAATGCTGATTTCCACTTCCTGCTGTGGACTCAAACGGCCGTTTTGCGTCGCATTCACAGTGGCAAAATCCGTTAATGCCGCGTCCAGCATCTCAGCCGTCCAGCCATCCACGCCGTCAGAAATAAACTCAATAGTGCGAATCACTTCCTGAATCGCATCCACAAAATCTTTTGAATTTGGTTCGGTCGGGTGCGAGGTCAATACAGGCCGCACCATCAGCTTGGTCAGCCATGCCTCCACCTGATCTTTGGGTATTCCCTTTTCTTCCATACGCTGCAAGGCAGCCCGCAATCCACGTTCATGCGGCTGTCCTGTTTCTGTCTCCATTGCACGAGCATTCAAATATGCTCTGTTCTCTGCCACGTTAGACAAATGCACCATTTTACCGATAGCATCCACCACGGTTGTCTGTAACGCAATACCGCCATCGCCAGCAGCAATCTCTTCATAATAGGCAACCATCGCCTGCTGACGCTGCCCTTTGTCTTTCATCTCACCGAGCGTGAATACTATATGCTCAGCATGCTGCCGCACTTCATCTTCCAATACGTGCAAAAAACGAGCCTGCAGAGCAGAACGAATCACATCCACCTCTGTTGAGGCTAACATGGCTTGAATATCATCATTAGGGGCGGGCTGAACTGTGGGCATCATCTTTTCCTGTTGCTACTATTTTTATTCTCTTCCGCATAGATACGGGAAAAGGGTAGCTTGTATAAACAGATAGGTTAACCATTGTAAAGTGACATTCCTATGACATTTCGCCACCGCCGAGGCCGCCCCAAACAGGCAAAACCTCGATATGACCATGGCACACCGGAACTACAGGCAAGACGAGCCCAGGGCCTGACCGATGAACCGATTGATCTCTGCGTCAAAAGAGACTTGATTTCGGAAGAGCAATATCACGCAGCACGGCGCATTGCCTGGCTATACCGCATCACCCATGGCAAAAGCTGGGTCACCGCACTGCATATTGAACCGGGCGGGCTACCACAGGGTGAGTATGACGCGCTCTGGCAGTCAGAACGCGAAGCAGAACTGCAGGAAGCACTGCTCATGCTGGAACAGGCGCATATCAAACAAGCTGTTCTGGACTGCTGTGTATTCCTTCAGCCGCCTGCATTCCTCAATCTCGACGCACCATTAAGACGGCGCGAAAAATCATTGTCCGATTTACACAAAGGACTCGATATATTGATCGATCTCTGGAACCGCAGCGCGCAAACCCGTGCTTCAAAGGCCCAACACCATCCGACAGCCCATTCAACCGATACAAACTAGTGCACAGGATTCATCGGCGGCAATCCACGCGCCATCGTGGATTGCCTGCGGTTCTTTGACATGCCCGGGCGTTCGTGACGTAGCCGGGCTAAACAGAGTGCCTTCATCTCCTGCATCTCATGGGCACTCAACCTGTCTCCAGCACCATATAATGATCGCTCCAGACGTTTAAGCGCATCACTAACCCGGCCATCACTCCCCGATACAGCCTTATTCACCTCAAGCAGGGCGTCATACAACGCCTGATGATCCGTTGCATTCTGCAATCGACGCTCCAGACTATCCCGCCCACCATTCTCGGTTAAGCCTACTCCCCGATAATGCCGCCACCATAAAAAAGCAGCACCACCCGCCGCCAGCGCAACCACAGCCAAGACCCAGTACACCATATGCACCGATTGTATCCAGGATGGTTGCCGCTCTTTTCCTGCTGTTTCCGGCTCATCCCGAGCTTCCGCATTTTGCTCTTCATTCCTGTTATCTACGGAAGACTGTACTTCCACACTCTCAGAAATCTGCGACGATAGCTCAGTTGCCATACGCTGCGGCCCGGCAATCGGCACTTCCTCCTGCGGCAACACTGCCCAGCGCATTTCTTCACTCTTCACATCCCACCAGGGAATACGCACTTCAGGCAGCACAATCGTTCCGCCATCCAATGGAACATATGTATAATCACGCCTCTGCCAGCTAACCTGCGCATTATGCTGGCGATTAAATACACTATCTCCATCCTCTCTGCCTGCGTAAAACTGTAGCCGGTCCGCATCGATCGCGCGTTTCTGCAGGGCCTCTAAATCTGGCAGCATTTCGCGATACCCTCCTGTCGCCACCATTGTCACACGCCGCGTCACCGGCTGGCCGATAGCCTGCTCACCTGCATCAACCTCCTGCGTCAATTCCAGCTTATGTAACGGTAGCCACAATGTCGGATCAGCCTGCCAACCGGCAGGAATTGATCGCACGCGTAATGGGTGTGCTTTGGTTTGCACGGCCACCGCCTGTGGCGTCAAATCTCGCATCATCTGCCGCATTATCTGCCCAGGGCTGGAAAAAGGGTCAACCCGCCCCAACAAATTGGTCGACCCACGGCTAAGCATCTCGCCGCGTAAGGTTACCGGCTGAATGACAATCTCCCCTTCACGAAGCGGCGTTAAGACATAGCGCACTACTGTCTCCACATAGCTGCGTGGCCCACGCGGCACCTCACGCTCAATTGGCTCGCCCACCGCTTCAATCCGTGCCCCATCGGATTCCGGCTTGGGCAGGCTTAAATTCTGCAACCCAATTCCGGCTTTGACAACAATATCAAACACTACCGGCTGACCGATATAGGGCGTCATCTCCGGTAGTCGCAGCTCTGCCGATAATGGCGCCGCCCGATCATCACTTGCTCCTGAGCCTCCTGGCACGGCGTGCCCGGGGCTACCTCCTCCCGGCACGGCGCTCCCGCTGCTCTGCACGTTAAAATGCAGCCGCTTGCTATGAAACATGCCCCGATCCGTCACAATATGCTGCGCCGGAATCGAAAACTGCCCCGACTTGGTAGGAATGAGCGTGTAGGTCCAGATATGCTGCTGACGCATCACCCCATTCATCATTTGCACATTGGTGCTGCGCCGTGGCCCGGAAACCTCAATCGATGGCTCCATATCGCGCAATCGAAATCCCTGCGGTGCGCTTGCACCTTCCAGCATCACATGCAACTGCGTTGCCTGCCCCACCACACCGATGCGATTATCCAGATCAGCCCGAAACTCCACCGCCCACAGCATCGAGGGCAACATCCAGATCAACAACCATAGCACCACAAATCGCATTATGATTGCCTCACCATGGATTCAACTGACGCTGAGGAGCCGTACGCCGCTCTTCCAGGTCAAGGCGATTACGCAATAACTCTCCCGGATCGTCCGATAACTGCTCCAACAACCGTTCCGCATTCGGGTCAGGTTGCGGCTGACCCGGCTGCTGCATTTGTTCGGCCTCCTCCTGATCCGCCGCCTGCTCTTTATCACGCTCCGGCGCATCCTGTTGCTCACCCTCGCCTGCAGAGCCGGAAGGCGAGCGCTCCGCTGCCTCCTCTTGCTGCTGTTCCTGACCACTCTGTTCGCCTTGCTCTGGCTGTGCCTGCGCATCTCCGCCGCCACCAGAAGGTTCTGCCTGCCCCTGTTCGGAAGGGTCAGCCTGCTGCGGCGCATCCTGTTCCTCTCCTTCACCACGTTGCCCGTCTTGCGGCGGCGCTTGTTGCCCGTCACCACCCTGCTGTGGCTGATTGGGCTGCGCACGCAATAGCGCCTCCGCCAGGCGCATATTATAGCGCGCATCCTCATGCCCGGGTTCCTGCTCCAACACCTGCTGATACGCCTCCACCGCTTCCTGCAACCGTCCTTGTTGAAACAAACTATTGCCTAAATTATACGCACGGCTACCGCCGCTCTCATCGCCATCGCCTTGCTCCATCGATTGCTGAAACATCGCCTCCGCGGCCTTGTAATCACCAGCGCGATAATAGGCCACTCCCTTGCGATACGGGTCATGAAACGCCTCCGCGGCCTGCCCATAGGCCCCATCATCAAACGCACGCAGGCCGGAGAGTTCATGCCGCATCCCTAACAGCCTATCTGACTCAGGCGAGTCGATATGACTCGCCTCTTCTGCCTGCGCCATCTGCGGCACCAACAGCATCCACCCGCTGACCAACACCAGCTTTACACTACGTGGCATCCGCCATACCAGAATCACCATCGCTATCAGCAGCGGTATAATAAACCGCTCATGCCAGATGCGCTGGCTGCGCTCCACCATTTCTTCCTCGGCAACTCCATCACCGATAACAGCCTGCATCAACGCATCCGTATCATCCCGCACATAATCCGCCTGCACAAACACGCCCTGCCCGGCCTCCGCCACCGCCTGCATCGCCGCCACATCCAATCGAGACATCACCATGCGCCCGCGGCCATCCGTTAAGTAGGCCCCGCGTTCAGGAATCGGCGCCCCCACTTCCGTTCCCACCGTCAGCACATGCACGGCCATGGGCACAGCGCCTGACGCCAGCTCACCCGCCGCCTTGACCACATCCTCTGCCATCTCCGGCATATCACCATCCGTAAGCAGGATAATATGCGCCTTCTCAGTGCCAGACAGTTCACTATACCGCGCTAATAAATCCGCAGCCTGCTGCAGCCCGGCAAGCGGATCACTCCCCTGGCGCGAGAATAATGACGGACTGAGCGACGGCATCAATGCCTCAATGGTATGAATCCCTTCCGTCACCGGGGCCAGCACATGGGCTGTCGCCGCAAATCCAACCAACCCAACACTCACGCCCTGCGCACGTGCCGCATCCAGCAAATCATGCAATTCCTGCTTGGCTCGCTCCATCCGGCTCGGCTGCACATCGCTTGCCCGCATGGATCGCGACAAATCCAGCAACACCATCATCGCCTTAGGGCGTTGAAATATCGGCTGCTCATCATAACCCCAACGCGGCCCCGCCAAGGCCACAATGATCAAACAGGCTGCAAGCAACTCCGGCAACCCCGGCGAGACCTGCCAACGCCGACCTGTCGCCTCTGCGGTGCGTTTTGCTCCATCCTTCAACAAATACGGCAATAAATGCGGATCGATAAACTGCTCCAACCGTGCCCGCACCGTTCCGTCATCCGCCCGCGGCCACGTCACCCACCACCGCCACAGCAACAACGCTGGTATCAACAACAAAAGCCACAACGGGTCTGAAAAATGAAAACCTTCCATACCGCTATACCTAGCGCATATCAGCCACAAGAGGCAATATCGCGATGCTCAGAAGAATTGTCACACAACCGTCATTAATTATTTAAACTTTCTTAAAAAAACCACTGTATGTTCACCATACGAATTAGAAAAAGAGGTAAGAAATGGTTGATGTTCAAGATTTAGAAGGAGCTAGGGAAGAAGCTTTCGCTAAGCTATTATCAACACTTGAAAGAGTGGCTGGCATGTATGAAGGCGCAAACCTAACTGAAGATAAAGAAATGGTGGCAGAGGGTGTCGGTTCACTAAACATGGTTGTAATGTCGTTAGCTGATAAGGGTGGATTTACAGCCGGTGAAGATGGGGAGACATTAGATCCAGTTGCCGGTGCTGCAAAAATGGTTGACGCACTAAAAGAAAGAGATGAATATAAAAAATTAAATGAAATTGAAAAAGCATTAATTGATGCTGTTGCACAAAATGCAATTGCGTAATTATTTTACAGATTAATTGGTTAGACCAATCAAGTATTATTTCTTATGCAAAAAAATTTCGCCGATAAATTCAAATCTATCGATTCAGATGCTAAAACGGAAGATACAGGGCCACCCATTCAGGTGGCCTCTGTCGATTTCATACATCTTGGCGCCATCTCAATGACAGATATTGAGCCTGAAGCCGCACATGCACTTGCTACCAAATTTACACATGCGATCGATAATGTTGCCGACCCTGAGTCTATCAAACTGTTTAAGTGATATTTAAACAACCATAGCTACGATTCATGCTATGAAATTTTCATTCACCGAAAAACAAAAACTCAAAGATACCCTCTCCGTGATTTTTATCAACGGCACCAATGAGGCAGGAGAGCCATTCTATGCTTATTGCGGTGTGCGCGGTGATCGCATTGAAAAATTCATCCAGGCCCTCAACGCCAATGAACCATTTACCCTCAACGACTATTGCACCGTGCTCATTTCCAGCACCGGGCAAGTGAATGAAGAAAAACACATGATCTGGCGCGAAATGGTCAACGCCCAGTATCTTTTCAGCGAAAAAGGCACCAACGTCCTGCTATTCGATAGCTAAGCCCGCCACGGCCCCAACCGGCGAGCAAAACGCCCGGTCAACACACCAACCCGCCCCCACACCACATAAGCCATCAGCAACATGCACCCCAACACCAACGGCGTGCGATAAAGCGGCTCGGCGATAATACGCACCCGGCTTTCCGCCTCCGTCCGCTCCAACCGGTCAATGCGGTCATAAATCTGCTCCAGCGTCGTCGCACTCGTCGCCCGAAAATACTGCCCGCCGGAAATACGCACCAGCTCTTTCAGGCCCGCCTCATCCAGCTTCATCTGCGCCATCACGATACGCATCCCAAATGGCGTCTGCTCCGGAAACGGCACCATATCCCGGTTCCCTACCCCAATCGCATAAAACCGAATATTATATTCCTTCGCTAACTCCGCCGCCTGCTTTGGTGGAATCGCCCCTGTCGTATTCTCGCCATCCGTCAGCAAAATCAACACGCGGCTGTTGGCTGGGCGCTCCTTCAACAGCCGAATCCCCAACGCCATTGCATCACCAATCGCGGTCGAGTCACCCGCCATCCCCACTTCTACCTGCTGCAACATTGCCGCAACGGAAATACCATCAACAGATAAAGGCGATTGCACATATGCATGGTCACCAAACAACACCAACCCGTAACGGTCACCCCCACGCTGGCTTACTCGCCCGGCGATAAAATCCTCCACCACCTCCTTCACTACATCCAGGCGCGTAATACGTCCTTCCGGCTCACTCAAATCTGTGGCAAAATCCATCGCTAACATGGAGCGCGACAAATCCACCGCCAGCACCATGTCCACCCCTTCGCTGGCAACATTCACTTCGCGCTCAATACGCTGCGGTCCCATCGCCGCAATCACCAGCAACAGCCAGCCCAACCACCAACACAGATTACGCCATTGAAAGCGAAACGGCGCCTCCGTCTGTTGCCGCTTAATGCCCAGCCCCTTCTGCATCCGTGCCAGAATATCCGCAAGCGGATGATACATCACCACCGCGTCCTGATCTGTTGCCCGACCTCCACGCCACCAATCCCGCAGCATCGGCAGAAAAAACGGCAAAAACGCCAACAACACAGCATAAGGATACGCAAAAGAAAGTGTTTGCATCACATCATCACAATTCAGATGTTTTTGCGATTTTTTTAATCGCTAATGTGACAAAGGCCCAACTCTTTTCCGACTCAGCAACATCGTATTGATCTGGCGCATAACGCTGATCGCCCAACCATTGCTGCAACTCTGGCGACAGTCCCCCCTCACCCGTGATGGTAGCTAACCAGTCTGTCCACTCTTTCCCATGCAACGCGGCTATATCCTGACGATACCCGGCCGCAATCGCCACCTGTTTGAGCAACTCATTCACGCGATCTGCCTTCTCACGCACTGCGTCTTCACCCTGAGCAATCTTATCAACCGTACGCAATGCCTCCTCCACCCATGCCATACCATTGCCCTGCCGACCTTGCCACCAGCACCATCCTCGCCAGGCCGCGTAAGCTACTGCCGCCACAATCGCCGCCCACAAACCCAAAAAGAGCAGCATATCCAGCCATGCATCTTCGGCAGAAATATCCAATCCACGAATATCCCGCAGCATCCCAATCGCTTCATCAAGCGTTTGTGGCTGTGGTGACTCGCTCATGCCGCATTCACTCGCGCTGACTTACCTGGGCGGGCCGACACCCGCAACGACTGCAGCAACGCAATTGGCACATCATCGGTGGTCTCAAGCGTCAGCAACCGCATCTGATAGCGCGTTGCAATCATCTCCAGACGCTGCCGCTGCGCCTCCCACAAATCGCGCCAGCGTTGTTGCAACGCCGGATGCCCCGTATGCAACAACACAGGCCGCCCATCATCATCGGCAATGGGAATATTCCCCACCGGGGATAATGAGCGATCGGCCGGGTCGGACACCGCAACCAACGTCACATCATACGCCCGCGCCAACCGTGCAAACGCACGCATGGTATCTGCATCGTCATGCGGTGGCAGCGCACGAAAATCAGAAAGAAAAATCAACTCTCCACCACTTGCCATGCCAAAAGACTGCCCTCGCACGAGCATATCGCACAAGCCCGCCAATCCTGTTCGTGTTGTCCGACTCCATGCATGACGGCCCTGCTCACTTTCCTGCCCCTCGCGTGAGAGAAGACGCAGCACACGCAGCAGACTCGTTCGTCCAGCGCGCGGCGTAACGGCAGAAAACGCAATCCCCTCAGACTCCAACCGAAACACAACACCACCCACCGCCTCACCATCCGCGCAGGCACGCCCCCCCAGCAATGCCGCGACTCGCGCCGCCACCACATTCTTGAATGTTTTGCGTGTGCCAAAATGCATCCCACTACTGTCATCCACCACCATCAGCACCCGGCGCTGATGCTCTTCATGAAAAATCTTCACATGCGGCTTACCGGTACGGGCCGTCACCCGCCAGTCAATATGCCGCACCTCATCCCCCGGCACATAACCTCGCACCGATTCAAACTCCATCCCCTGACCACGAAATAAACTACGCCATGTCCCAGCCTGCATCCGCTCCTGCACGGGCCGCATCCCACCCGGCATCCCGCCCGGCGGCAACAATGACGCATCTTTTGTCAAACTGGAAAAAGCAGGAAGTAACCGCGCCATAAATACTCACCGTATATTATATGTATATTATATATTTTCTGCCAATAAATCACCCCACCGCCACCACTTCCAGCAACCGCGCCACCACCTGGTCAGCACTGATGCCATCCGCCTCGGCATCAAACGTCAACAGCAAGCGATGCCGCAACACATTCGGCGCCATCCGCCGCACATGATCCGGCAGCACATACTCCTCCCCTTCCAGCCATGCCAGCGCCTTTGCCGCCCGCGCCAATCCAATGCTGGCTCGTGGGCTGGCGCCGTGACGAATCCACCCCGACAATGTATTATCATAAGGGGCGCTGTTGCGCGTCGCCTGCACAATATCGACAATATAACGCTCCACTTTTTCGTCCATGTAGAGCCCCGCCACCTCCTCACGCGCCTGCATCACCTCAGCTTGCGAAATCGAATGTGAAGACGCCTCACGCAGTTCCCCATCATCTCTTCCCAAGGCCAGTCGCAAAATCTCACGCTCCTGCTCTTTATTCGGATAGGTCACCGGAATATGAAGCAAAAACCGATCTAATTGCGCCTCAGGCAGAGCATATGTTCCCTCTTGCTCAATCGGGTTTTGCGTCGCCAGCACCATAAATAACTCGGGCAAATCATAACTGCGATGCCCAACGGAGACCTGCCGCTCCGCCATTGCCTCAAGCAATGCTGATTGCACCTTGGCCGGCGCACGATTAATCTCATCTGCCAACACAATATTGTGAAATACCGGCCCCTTACGGAACTTGAATACCCCTTCCGCCTGCACAAATATCTCCGTACCGACAACATCGGCGGGCAACAAATCCGGCGTAAACTGAATGCGATGGAACTCCCCTTCCACTCCCTCGGCCAAGGCCTTCACCGCCGTCGTTTTTGCCAGTCCCGGCATCCCTTCCAGCACCGCATGGCCGCCCGCCAGCAGGCAGACGAGCAAACTCTCTACCATCGCCTCCATACCGATAATATGCTGCTGAATATGAGACCGAAGCTGCTGAAATGATGATCGT
The DNA here is from genome assembly GCA_964435165.1 of uncultured Rickettsiales bacterium. Taxonomy (GTDB): domain Bacteria; phylum Pseudomonadota; class Alphaproteobacteria; order Rickettsiales; family RI-342; genus CAYSXY01. The sequence continues at coordinate 9,222 of CAYSXY010000021.1, read as the reverse complement.
GGCATAATGTTCCTACCAACAAGATTCATGGAGAAGTAGACGCATCATTACCAAACCCAATGCAGTGGAACAAGCACAGGAAAGACGCAGACCGCGCAAAAAACGATAGTCATCGCATGTAGAGAAAAAAAACATCCGCCATAACCCTTATTTAAGATAACAACCCCATAATATTAATAAGGATTAATAGGTTAGCGGATATATGCCCGGTTTATCTGAAATTTCTGTCATTGTTGCCGATGCGGATGATACCGTCCGCAAAATGACGATCGATGCACTCAAATCACTTGGCTTCACCAAAATACGCCAGGCCCGCAGCGGCGAACAGGTGTTATCGTTGGTCAAGCAACAACATACAGATCTGCTGCTCACCGAATGGGATATCGAGTCCATGAACGGCGTCGAACTGGTACGCTATCTTCGCAAAGGCAAAGATAGCCCCAACCAACGCCTGTCAGTCATCATGGTCACCGCACGCAATTCAGCCGACGATGTGCGCCTGGCCAGAGATGCCGGTATCACGGAATATCTGGTCAAACCCTTTACCGTACAATCACTCTGTGACCGCCTCTTTGCCATCGTCGAAAAACCACGTGATTTCGTCATCGCCCCCGGCTTTACCGGCCCGGACCGTCGCCGCAAGCCCAAGGAACCTAAGAAGCCGGAGCGCCGCCTCGGCAAGCGTGTCCGACGCATGATGGGAAAATAATCCATGAAAGAAGAAACGAAAGCCCCTGCTTCAGGCAATGAGCATGTCATCATCATCACGGCCGATGATCACCTCAAACGCAAAATCGGCATCCCGTTAAAACAACTACTAAGCAAAGCCATCGTCGATAAGGCGCAAAACCAATTCGACAAAGGCAAAAAGGAGTTACTCAAACAGGTGCTGGCAGATATGGAAACATTGCGCCTCAGCACCCAGAATTTAACCACCACTTCCGATTACACTGCCTTACACATCATTCGTAGTCAGGCCCTTCGCATCAAAGGTACTGCCGGCATGGCAGATTACAGTATGGCAACGCGCCTGGCCGATCAATTGAGTAAATTACTGGAACATGCGCTGGAAGCAGACCCGGAACTCATTCGCATCATTCAGGCACATGTCCAGGCCATGGGCGCTATTTTTTCAGAAGGTATTACCGGCGATTCCGACCGCATTACGGTTGAGGTCATTAAGGAATTACAACAACGCATCGTCGAATATCAACAAATGTGGGAATAATCAGCCCATCTCATTATTTATCACGCAATGGTTATAGCGTGCTGCAATATCCTGTAATACGTCAGCATGGTCAGGACGAATCAGCACGAGATCGGTTGAAAGATCAAGCCAGTGACATTCCTGTGTATGGCCATATTGCTTGTCAGGCCGCTGCAGAAGATTCACATCATGCAATGCGGCAACATAGAGCCACATCTGCTTCGCTGCTCCTGTGCTTGCTGACGTGAAAGAAAACACTCCCACATCCCATAATCTCTCAATATTGGTAGGTAACACCCCAAGCTCCTCTTCACCTTCCCGCACCGCTGTGCGCAAGAGTGATTCTGCCTGTATTGTACTATCATCCGATAGTGGCATATCGGTTTCCGTCAAATCATGCCACCCGCCCTGCTCAGCGCCACGCCTCATGCGCGTACCCTTCCCAATCTGAAATTCAGGCGGCGGCAGATGTGGCTTTCGCGCTTCAGGCCGCATCAGCCAAATACGCACATTCTTGCCATTTATTTCCACCGGCACAATCCCGGCAAAGCGAATATGACGCTCCTGATCGGTCGACACAGTATCACGCAAGACCGTCATTCCGCTTGATAATCGGCTTACCTGCTGATCAAGCACTTGTTCCTGCGTTATCATCAATGGTGCATGATTCACTGACTGGTGGAACCAGAACTATATGCACCTGTAACAGTGCTATCCTGCTGATTGTCACCGGGTGTGCGAGATGGCTCCTGACTCGCAGACTCTACGCTGGAAGACACAGAATCCTGACCGCCCGACACAGATGCGTGCTGTCCTTGCTGATGAGGGGAAGCCTCAATTCCACCAACCACCGTCGATGGTACAGACTTCTGCATACTATTTGACGACGCGCCAGAAAGCGGTGAAGCAGATGAAGGCGCCACTGATGACGAAGAAGAGGAAGGAGCAGAAACTCCTGTTGTTTGAGGCCCAGATGTTTGAGACCCAGATGTTTGAGGCCCAGATGTTTGAGGGTTTAGAAACGGGTTAGCCGCTGTCCCATTACCACTACCATTCTCTTGTGCTTTCGCCTGATACTGACCTGGTGGCGATACAGGCTCCGGCATTGCCTGCCCTCCGGCGATCGTATTAGGCGTAGCCGTTTGCCCTGCCGGTGGCATATTGACAGAAGATACTTGCTGGGATGGTGCTTGCGGCTTCGGAGATGGCGGTATAGCAGCAGGCGTTTGAGTAGTAGATGCAACATGATTCGGCGTGGCTGTATGTTGCGCTGACTGAACAGCAGGAGGCTGAGACGCCGCAGGAGCAACAGATTGCCCTGGCGACGGCGCTTGCATCGACCCGGATCCAGGAATCGATGGAGCAGGGTTTGGCGAGGCAGGCGGCATTGCTGCTTGCGATGTATGAGACGGCCCTGTCTGCCCAGCGTGAGGCTGTACCGCAGATGATGATTGCGCAGGCGATACAGAGCCGGAATCATTGTTTGACGAGGGCGGCGCAGATGGTGAGGAGGATACCGGCGGCGCGCTTACCGGCATCGTATCATGCCCGGCGCTTTGCGCCGCGTGAGGCGCTTGCGGCGGTGAACTCGAAGATGATTGCACAGGTGGTTGTGGTGCAGTGACAGGCTGCGAAGGAGGAGGCGGTGATATTGAAGGCGAAACCGCTGGCACAGCTGCTGGCGGAACGGCCTGCCCAACCGGCGTAGGCTGCTGAACTGGCACCGTAGGTTGTGGCGAGACAGGCGGCTGTTGCTGCTGTGGCTGACCCGCCGGCACTACAGCAGGAGCTTGCGACGGTGTGGCCGTCTCTCCTGCGTTGACTGGGATCACCCCTTGCGGCGCCTGCTCTTCTTGCGCAGCATCCGATGGAGCAAACATCGAAACAGACATGCCATCATCTCCGGCAAAGGCAATCACCTGATTACGCCCACCTTCTTTCGCCTGATACAATGCCTGATCCGCACGTTTCATCAATTCTTCGGCTGAATCCTGACCTGGCCCCTTCGCCAGATGCAACATTGATAAACCGATGGAAATGCTTTTTGTGAGCTCGCCAACCTCATGCGTCACTTTGAATGGCACGCCACACACCGCTTCTTGAATCCGGTTGGCCACAAATTGTGCATCTTTAGCACTAGTCTCTGGTAACAACACGACAAATTCTTCCCCGCCGAAACGTGCCACCATATCCGAACCACGCGTCTGCTCGATAATACGCTCGGCCAGTTCCTTGAGAATTTCATCGCCCACATCATGGCCGTAAGTGTCATTGACGGACTTAAAATGATCCATATCCAGAATCAAACACGCCATGGGGCGCATTTTTTCAAATGAACGCTCAATCAGATTATTCATATGCGCATTCATATAATTACGGTTATACAGCCCCGTCAGACTGTCCGTAATCGCCATATTCATACTCTGCTTGTAGCTGCTTCTCAGCGCATCCTGATATTTTTTACGGCGAATATTGCTTCGAACCCGACATACAAGCTCATTCAAATCCAATGGGCTGATCAAATAATCATTCACTCCCATTTCCAGGCCTTTAATCAGGGAATGCTCATCATCTTCATCCACCAGAATCAATTGCGGCAAATGCCGAGTCTCCTCGCTACTGCGCAGATGTGAGCAAAGACGCAGCCCATCCATCAACATCAATTGCGTACTCACCACAATCAAATCAAATTCGCTGCTATGCGCCAGTTTAACAGCCGCCTCACCATCTCCATTTACTGTCACTATCAATCCGTCGGATTGCAAACTCTCCGCGATATTCTTGCTTTGCACCACATCATCATCAACCAGCAACACCTTGGTACCGGAGACATCTGCTAATTTTTGCAGATTAATACCCGTCACCTCGCCAATCTGGGCCGATGTTTTATCGCGCAGACGCAATTCATCGGTCAATTGCTTGACACGCACCAGAGATTTCACACGGGCAAGTAACTGCACTTCTTTGATCGGCTTGGTCAGAAAATCATCTGCCCCAGCCTGTAATCCCTGAATCCTGTCAGACGGCTCAGATAATGCCGTTACCATCACTACCGGAATATGCGACGTCTCAGGATCACTCTTTAACTGTCGACATGCCTCAAACCCGTCCATCCCTGGCATCATCACATCAAGCAGCACAATGTCGGGATGGTTTTCTTTCGCCTGTTGAATGGCCTCAAAACCATCCATTCCGCTAATCACGTCATAATATTCTGCCTGAAGTTTTGCCTCTAAAAGCTTGACATTCGGCAGCAAGTCATCAACAATGAGAATCAATGCCGTCATGCCTACGCCCCGGCACTATTCGGCTTCGTAGTGCCTGAAGTTCCGCCCATGGCAATCACATTTTCTTTTTTATCGGCGGTCAGAAACTGCTCAACGGTTTGAAGAAACGGGCCAATCGAAATCGGCTTCGAGATATACGCCTCGCACCCGGCATTGAGAATTTTCTCTTCATCATCCTTCATCGCAAATGCAGTGACTGCAATGATCGGAATATGCTTGAGATTATCATCTTCTTTCAACTGCTTGGTAATATCCAGCCCGGAAATTTCCGGCAACTGAATATCCATCAGGATCAAATCCGGTGATTCACGCTCCGCTAACCCGAGCGCTTCATACCCATCCTTTGTCTCAATCGCTTCATGACCATGCGCTTCCAGCAGGTCACGAAACAGTTTGAGATTCAATTCATTATCCTCAACAATCAGGATTTTGCTCATAACACACAAAAAATGATGGAAAAATCAATATACCCTAATTCATTCATTCATTAAACCGCGCAGAGCTTAAGATTTACTTACGAGCACACGTCCTCAACATTTATGATCAATCAAAACCTCATCACCCTCTTACATTGTCATCCCAGAATGCGAGCAAACAGCCTTGAGTTGCACCCCATGGGCGTGCAACACGCATGACCGAGAGCAAACAAAAATCACAAGCATATCTGGTTTCCATCCCTCACCGCGACGAAACCAGTCAGTAGCCGAGCCAGCAGGCCCGGCGTGCCTCCAAACCTCCCTACAATTGTCATTCCGTAAACCGAGTCAGTAGACGAGATTATACGGAATCCATTCCTCACCGCGACGAAACCAGTCAGTAGCCGAGCCAGCAGGCCCGGCGTGCCTCACCCAAATAATCGCAAACTGAATAGATCTATCTCAGCAACCGTCATTGCCGGACATGACCCGGCAATCCACCCTCGTACCAATCAGCTCACCCCACCCGCCCTCGCACCAGCTCCTCCACCACTTCCGGGTTCACCAGCGTTGAGGTATCTCCCAAATCATCCACATCATTCGCCGCAATTTTGCGCAAAATCCGCCGCATGATTTTGCCCGATCTCGTTTTGGGCACACCACTGGTGAAATGAATCACATCTGGCGTCGCAATGGGGCCGATTTCCTTTCGCACCCACTGAATCAACACATCACGCTCGGCAGCCTCCGCGTCACCACTGGCCAAATCCACATCTGTCCCGAGCGTCACATAGGCATAAATCCCCTCGCCTTTCACCTCATGCGGCACGCCCACCACCGCCGCTTCTGTTACATGCGGATGCGCCACTAAGGCCGATTCAATCTCCGCCGTCCCCAACCGGTGGCCGGAGACATTCAGCACATCATCCATCCGCCCGGTAATCCAGTAATAGCCATCCTCATCGCGTTTTGCCCCATCGCCGGTAAAATACATCCCCGGAAAACGCTCAAAATAGGCCTCAAAAAACCGCTGATGGTCGCCATAAACCGTCCGCGCCTGACCGGGCCAACTGGTGCGGATGCACAGCGCTCCCTCGCCTGCTCCTTCCACGATATCCCCATGCTCATCGAGCAACACCGGCTGCACCCCGAAAAACGGCTTAGTCGCCGATCCGGGCTTGAGTTCTGTCGCCCCGGCAAAAGGCGTAATCATAAACCCGCCCGTCTCCGTCTGCCACCAGGTGTCAATCACCGGGCAACGTTCGTCCCCCACCACGCGATGATACCATTTCCACGCTTCGGGGTTGATGGGTTCGCCCACCGATCCCAGCAACCGCAGGCTGGAGCGGTCACACCGCGCAACAAACTCATCTCCCGCCCGCATGAGGGCACGAATCGCAGTCGGCGCAGTATAGAAAATATTCACCTGATGCTTCTCCACCACCTGCCAGCAACGCGAGGCATCCGGATAGGTCGGCACACCCCCAAACATCAGTGTCGTCGCGCCATTGGCAAGAGGGCCATAGAGAATATAGCTATGCCCGGTCACCCAGCCAACATCTGCTGTGCACCAATAGACCTCGCCGGGACGATAATCAAACACCAGTTCGTGGGTGAGAGATGCATAGAGCAAATACCCCCCACTCGTATGCATCAATCCCTTGGGCTTTCCTGTCGAGCCGGATGTATAGAGAATAAACAGCGGATGCTCAGCATCAAACGGCTCAGCCGGGCAATCATCGCTCGCCGCACCCAAGAGATCATGCCACCAATGGTCACGCCCATCCTGCCAGCTAATATCACCTCCTGTGCGCTTCACCACCAACACCCGGTCAACATCTGTGCCTGCCACCGCTTCATCCACATTGGCTTTCAGTGGCACCGCCTTGCCGCCACGCACGCCTTCATCGGCGGTGATGACAATCTGGCTATCTGCATCTAAAATCCGTCCTTTCAGCGCTTCGGGTGAAAACCCGCCAAACACGACCGAATGCACCGCGCCAATGCGTGCGCAGGCCAGCATGGCATAGGCCGCCTCCGGAATCATCGGCATATAAATCGTCACCCGGTCACCGGCCTCAACGCCAAGCTCCTTCAGACTATTCGCGGCCTTGCACACTTCACGATGCAGTTCGCGATAGGTTATCTTCTTACTCTGATCAGGGTCATCCCCCTCCCAAATAATCGCCACCGCATCACCATGCGTCTCTAAATGCCGATCCACACAATTATAGCAAACATTCAACTGTCCACCCTCAAACCACGTAATCTCCGGCGCATGAAAATCGGACTTCCGCACGGCGTCCCAGCGCTTTGCCCAATCCAACCGCTCCGCCATCTCTGCCCAGAACGCCTCCGGCTCTGCCACGGAGCGCGCATACATCTCTTCATAACGCGACTCGTCAATCAGGGGCTGCCTCCCCTCCGTCAGTCTGACTGGATATATGTCCTGCATTTCTTTCCCCTTAAACCTGATTTGCAATGCGCATAATGGCGGTGCCATTAAGGTTACTCTAACCACTCCTGATTAGACTCGCGAGAAATAATATAGCAGAGTTCATGATGATCCTCGTCAACACCGAAACCATCCCCGGCTACCGCATCACCGCACAATATGGCATCGCCACCGGCAGCGCCGTGCGCGCCCGTTTCTTTGGCAGTGATTTTCTGGCTGCTATCAAAAATTTCTTCGGCGGCGAAATTCGTGGTTACACCAAACTACTCATGCATACGCGCGAGCGTGCAACGGAACGGATGATGCAACAAGCCGAATCTGTCGGGGCCAATGCCATCGTCAATGTCCGCTATTCCACCTCTACCATTGCCCGCGGCGCAGCTGAAATTTTCGCCTATGGCACCGCGGTCACCATCGAGCCGGAACAGCAGCAACGCCCCATTCCATCACCTGCCCCCGCTGCATCTCCAACTCCAACGCCAGCGCCCACACAACCGCCTCAGCAATATGGTATTGATCGGGAGCGCTATGCACCACACCCCACCAAACCGGGTGAACCCTCCACATGAGCGGCGCGGCCTTCGAGTTCTGGTTTGGCATCATCCTGCCATTCACACTCTTTTTTCTCATTGGCAAAATCGGTGAGGTCCGGCATTTCCGCTCCATCCGCAGCCGCGAAGAACAATATCTATCCCTGCCGCTCATCACCCATGATATGCTCTCAGCCATGCCCAAAACCCACACCGGCATGCAACTGGTCAATGGCAATTGCGTCATTTCGGTCGATCGCTTTCGCCAATGGCTCTCACAACTCAAAATGTTCTTCGGCGGCAATGTCACGGCGTTTGAATCCGCGCTCGACCGTGCCCGCCGCGAAGCCATCCTGCGAATGAAAGAAAAAGCCATCGACAAGGCCGGACAATTCCACGTCACCCCCGTCGGCATCTACAATATGCGGGTTGAGACCTCCCGCCTCAGCAAAAACATGGCCGAAGCCTGTGTCTACGGCACAGTAGTTTATCGCCTGACCATCATCCCATAATCACCACAACACCGGTCGATCAGTTTGACGACCCGCCCGCCATGGGCTTTGAAACTCATTCGTTTGCCAAGCCAACGCTTCACGATCAGCTGCCACCTCCGGCAAGGAACCGGGCACCGGCTCATTCGCCATCTCACTAATCACACGCACCCGCTTCTCAATCGGCGGATGCGTAGCAAACAACCCTAAAAAGGCCGCTTTATTGTCAATACACATCATCTTCACATCATCTGGCAACCCGCTAATGTCCGACTTTCCGGAAATACGCATCAATGCACGCATCATGGCCGATGGATTGCGCGTCAACTCTACAGCGCCCGCATCGGCGAGGTATTCACGCTTACGCGACAATGCAAAACGAATCAAAATCGAGAACACATAACCAATCGCAAGCACCACCAGCGCCACGATGATAATCTGCCCATCACGCCGATGACTGCGCGAATCCGCACGCATCGGCCGCCCGTAAATCATACTGCGAAAGGCAATTTCGGCCAAAAAACTAATCATACCGACAAAAATGACACTGATAATCAGCAAGCGCACATCACGATTTGTAATATGCGTCAATTCATGAGCAATCACTGCCTCCAGCTCATCATCCGCCAGCTTGTCGATTATGCCCGTGGTCAGGGTGATGGTATAATCCTTCTCTGTCAGGCCGCTGGCAAACGCATTCAGCATTGGCGTGTCGATAATCTGAAATTGTGGCATCGGCAGCCCGCGAGAAATGCATAGATTCTCCAGCATATTATAAATTGGGGCTGGCATAGAAGTTAATTTTGATTGTACAGTTTAATCCATAATTTGAGTTG
>CAYSXY010000020.1:0-34746 GCA_964435165.1 uncultured Rickettsiales bacterium | reverse complement strand
GAATAAAATAACGGGTCACTCAGCATACACCTTCTCACGCTGTACACGCATTGACAATGGCCTGTGCCATGCGGCTGAGCGGTACTTCCTTTTCCACGGCGCCATTCATGCGTGCCGCCTTCGGCATGCCATACACCACACAGCTATCTTCATTCTGCCCTAAGGTTTTACCGCCTTTATCGCGAATCTTCAGCATTCCATTTGCTCCATCCTTGCCCATGCCTGTCAGCATCACAGCCAGCATGTTGGGAGTGGCGATGTCCGCCGCCAGATCAAAGGTGAAATCAACTGACGGTTTGTGGCTGGAAACGGGAGGGCCGTCCTGCAATTCGCAGTGGATCGCTCCAGCACGTTTGATTAAGGCCAGTTGTTTGCCACCCGGGGCGATATATGCATGGCCATCTTCCAGCCTATCTCCATCGCGCGCTTCTGAGACGGTCATGGTCGATAAACCATTGAGGCGGTTGGCAAAAGGCTCGGTGAATTTCTCCGGCATATGCTGAACAATCACCACCGGCGGCATCGTGGAGGGGAGAGGAGGAATGACCTCGCGCAGCGCTTCTACCCCGCCGGTAGAGGCCCCAATAGCCACCAACGAGATCGCGTTGCGCTTACGAAGCTGAAGTGCGGCGCCAGGTCGGGCTGCCACAGAAGAAGGACGAATGTTTGCACGGGCGGCAGCGCGCACTTTGGCAATCAGCTCCTGGCGGATTGTATTCACGGCCGTGGCATGCTCGGGTTTGGGGATATAATCAACGGCGCCGATCTCCAAACAGCGGAGCGTTGCTTCGGCCCCTTTTTTTGTCAGCGTTGAGACCATCACCACCGGCATGGGCCGCAATGTCATGATTTTTTCAAGAAAAGCGATGCCATCCATGCCCGGCATTTCAATATCCAGGGTGACGACATCAGGGTTATGCTGTTTGATTTTTTGCCGTGCATCCTGCACATCGACCGCCGTGGCCACAACCTCGATATCCGGCGCACTATCCAATATATCCGCCAATAGGCGTCGAATAAACGCTGAATCGTCGATCACAATGGTTCGTATCATCTGCTTTGACATCAGCAACACGCACTCTTGTTAAAACAATTCAACATCATTACCGGTATCCTGCTGTGTAATTGAGCGTTGGTAGGTTTTCTCGCGTTCCACAATGCGCATATCTTCTTTGCGTCGTAATTTGCGCATCATCACTTTGCCTGTATCCGGAAAATAATGCAGACGACGCGGGTGGGTGCCTCCCAAATCTTCGGAGACGACACGCAATCCCTCATTTTTCATAAATTTGTGGACGAATGAGACATTTTTCGAGCCAATCATAGCCGAACTGCTGGTCACATTGCCGCCACCGAATAGCTTCACTTCCAGATTTTCCTTGCGGCCACCTAGTTTCATAATGCCATTAATGAGGTTCTCCATGGCAAAAGCGCCATAGCGATCCGCATCATTCGATGCGCGCATTTCGGCATCATCGACATTACCTGGAAGCAGAAAATGATTCATCCCGCCAATACCAGTAGATGGGTCTCGCATGCAGGCAGAGATGCATGAGCCGAGAATCGTCATGATCATCTCACCCGGTTGATCCGTGACATAGCATTCACCCGAATAGAGTTTGATGACCGTCACCTCAAAATTCTGATCAAAATAGCGCTTGGCACCGGAGTAATAATCGCCGGCCTGGTTTGGCTCCGCATCCGTTCGGCGTCGGAAAGGGCTTTCACCTGAGGTTGGTATCTGTTTCATCAGCGAATCCGTTTATATATCGTGCGACCGAGTAACTCAAAACGGTCAGACACAGTGTGCAGATTTTCTGAATGCCCAATATATAACAACCCGTCATCACGCATGATGTCTGCATAGCGGTTGAATAAAGGGCGCTGCGTTTCTTTATCAAAATAAATCACCACATTTCGGCAGAAAATAATATCAAACGACCCTTTCATCGGCCAGCGATCCAGCAGATTTAACCGCTTGAAGGCAATCAATTCACGGACATTCTCATTCAGCCGTCGGCAGGGTTTGCCTTCGTGCGTCACCGGCTTGGTGAACGTATCGACTTTCTTGGCATCCATGCTGGAGAAAGCGTCCTCCGGATAAATACCGGCAGAGCCGATATCGAGCATATTCGTGTCAATATCAGTCGCCAGAATTTTAATATCCCAGCGCGAGAGCGCATCAACCGATGATAAGACGGTCATGGCAATACTGTATGGCTCCATGCCCGAAGAGCACCCGGCCGACCAGATGCGAATACGCTTATCCCCACTTGCCAAGGGTTTGGAGGTGCGTTCTTTCAAATGCTGGCCCAGATGTTCAAAATGATGGGCCTCGCGAAAAAAACTGGTGAGGTTCGTCGTGATGGCATTAACAAAATTCACCACTTCATCTGTGCCCCGTTCGCTGGTGACAAGATCAATATAATCACGGAAATCATGCAGCCCCAGCATTCGCAATCTTTTCGCCAGCCGACTGTAGACCATGGGCTTTTTATGATCGGCCAGCACAATACCCGTCCGGTCATAGACCAGCCCGGTAAGCTGCTTGAAGTCCTTATCGCTAAACGCGAATTCCTGTTGTTTTAAGGCAGGCATCAATCACACAAATCCATGAGGAGTAAAGGAAGGGCGGGCGGCATTCCGTGATACTGCCCGCACAAGAGTCGAATAATCAAAACTCTTCCCACCCCTCATCATAGGAGTCCTGCGTGATGGTACGCTTACCACCGGCAGCGACCGCCTTCGCAGGGGCGGCGTCCTTGCGCGCCCCTGACCCGTTCGTGGTTTTGGGCGATGGGCTATTGGCCGCTTTCGGTGGCTCAGCATTTGCCGTTTTTACTGTCGGAGCACTATAGCTCGGCATCCCATCGGCTTCTTCGTCAATGGTGAAGAAGCGCATCAGCTCTTCTAGCTCGACCGCCTGGTTTGCTAAGGACTGAGCAGCCGCGGTGTTTTCTTCCACCAGGGCGGCATTTTGCTGCGTGACTTCGTCCATCTGAGTGATGGCGGTGTTGATCTCATCAATACCGGCCGATTGCTGTGTGCTGGCCGAGGCGATTTCCTGCATGATTTCAGCAACTTCCTGTACGGCGCTAACGATCTCTGTCAGTGTCTCGCCTGCCTCATTCACCAGATCGGCTCCGGAAGCAACTTCCTGACAGCTTTCATTGATAAGCTGCTTGATCTCTTTCGAGGCCGATGCGGAGCGTCCAGCGAGGGAACGTACTTCCGATGCCACCACGGCGAAGCCTTTGCCGGCCTCACCGGCGCGGGCAGCCTCGACCGCCGCATTAAGCGCCAGCAAGTTAGTCTGGAAGGCAATTTCATCAATCACCCCGATAATATCGGCAATTTTCTGCGACGATTCTTCGATATTCTTCATCGCATCCACGGCGTTGCCGACGACATTGCCACCTTTCTCGGCAATGTTTTTGGCATTAGTCGTCAACTGGTTGGCATTTTCGGCATTCTCCGTATTTTGACGCACTGTTGCCGTGAGTTCCTCCATCGAAGCAGCGGTCTCTTCCAGGTTGGAAGCCTGTTCTTCTGTCCGTTGAGACAAGTCCGTACTGCCGGCGGAAATTTCACCCGCAGCACTATTAACCGACTCAGATGATTGCTTGATACTCGAGACGGTGTGCTTAAGCTTGTTAATGGTGTCGTTCAGTGACTGTTTGATATCATCAAACATGCCCTGATATTCACCTTCAATACGCTGCGTTAAATCCCCACCGGATAGCGAGCGAATGACGCTGACGACTTCGCTGAGGCCGGAATAAGACACTTCACCAATTTGATTAACGCCTTCTGACAGTTTACGGAAGAATCCTTCCTTCCCTTCCAGGTCAAGCCGCTTGGTAAAGTCCCCGCGCGAGGCGGCTTCCACCACGGTATTAATTTCCTCTTCAATGGCCAGTTCAGCCGTTTTATCGGCCCATTCCACAACGGTGCCAAGCCGTTGATTATCGTCACTGAAAATCGGGCTCGCAATCAGGGCAAAAGTACGGCCACCCACCTTGATGCTGGTGTGATAAGTCGAGGTCAGCCCTTTGAGCATACCGCGCTGATGTTCCGGGTTTTTGTGGAAATCATCAATATTGGTGCCGACGATCGTAGAGACATTGAAATTCGGCAGATCCCTGCGCAAATCAGCTTCTGCATTACGCAATGTCGCTTCCACTGCCGGGTTCATATAGATGACGACATTATTCTCATCGGCGACCATAACGTTGGAGGTCACACAATCGAGCGAGGTTTGAACGCGCGTCGCCCGTTCTTCTGCCGCGCGCGATTCGGTCACATCCTGCCATTCCACCACGGTGCCCAGGCGTTCACCGTCGTTATTGAAGACCGGTGTCGCAATCAGATCAAACAGACGCCCGCCAACACTGATGCTGGTATCATAAGATTGGGTCAAATGTTCAAGCATCCGTCGCTGATGGCTTGGATTCTTATGAAAATCATCGATGTTGACGCCGATCAGTTTATCCGCGTCAAAATTCGGCAGATCCTGCTTGATGTCATCCTGTGCATTTTTCAGCATCTTCTGAACCGAATTGTTGACATAGACAATATTCAAATCGCTGTCGGCCATCATTACATTACTCGTCACCACATCCAGCGCACTTTGAATGCGTTGAGAGTTTTGGCTGTTTTCATTGATGGCATTGACCGAGCGTGCAATATCACCCATTTCATTTTGCGCATCCAGATAAGGAATGTCCGGTTTTTTACCGGCGGCAATATCCTGCAAGGCATCTGCCATGCGGCGAACAGGTTGGGAGATTCCGCGGCCAATCGTCACAGCAGCCAGCAGGCCGATGACAATGCTGATCAAGGCTAGGGTCTGGCTAAAGAGCAATGACTCATGAACGGTTGATTCTGTTTTCGGACCAATGGTGTCGAGTTCGGTCGTCACATGATTACGAAAATCATACATAGCCGACATTAATTCCGGCCCGATCACATCCAGCTGTGTGCTGCGTATGGTATTGCGGGCTGTAATCGCATTGTAAGCGCCTTGAAATGCGGTGCGATACTCTTCGATATTTCTCACCACATCACGTTTGAGCGCCAACCGTTCACTGCTTGCCGTTAAGGCAATAAAGCGATCTTTCAGGTTCAGCGCTTCATCGATATGAGTCATGACCGCTTCATAAGAGGCCTGATCATTATTGACCAAAAAACGATAGGCGTTGAAGCGAACCAACATCACATCGTCAAGCATTTGCGAGGTCAAAAACACCTCTTCCATGCTGCCGCTTTGCGCGGCTGAATCAATAATGCGGTTCAGTTTTTCGTGCATGGCAGGGCCAATACTGTCCATGTCTCTCACGAAGGTATTCCGACGTTCCTGCTCGGTGACAGCCAACTCAAACTGCTGTGCGTAGGTTTGAATAGCCGTTTGTTGCTCCTGAAGCATGGCTTTGCGTTCCGGATCTTGAACACGAAGCAGTGCTTCATCAATAGCAGCCGTGGTTTGCGCGGCATGACGTGCTGTTTCTTGCTGTAAGGCAGGTGTGCCATTAATCATATAATCTTTGGCGCTCATGCGCGTCATCAGGAGATAAGTCTCAGCCGTTGCAATGGCACTATTTTGCCGTGCCAGTTGTCGATAGTCACTAAAGCCGGAATCGGCTGTGCCGAGCCCTTCCTGAGCGGTGAGGCTGATCGCCGCCAACAGGACCAGGATAATCCCAAACCCCCAGAATAATTTAGTTTGTATTTTCATCGTGGCGAGTGCGTTAATCATGTGACTGTCCCCCATATCTCGCATGAATTAATATAATTGACTCTGTATGTGATTTGGCGATCGCTCGCCGAGGATATGCTGATGTAATGCCTGTAAGGCCCAGGAATGTTCGCGTCATGATGTGTTCTCCTGAGGCTTGGATGTCGCCGCTTTGCTGTCAGCCTGTTCCAGGGTTTCACGGTCAAACAGATATTCCACATCCAGCAGAGCGACCATGCGCTCCTCCTGAGAAATCAAGCCACAGAGAAATTCATCATCAACGGTTTCCATTTTCGGTGCAGGCTTGATCTGACCAGCATCGGTGGTGAGGATGTCCGAGACGGTATCAACCAGAATGCCGATAATGCGCTCCTGTACGGCGATAATGATCACGACATTTTTTTCATTCGCATCCGTCAACCCCATGCCGAAGCGACAGCGCAGATCGAAAATGGGAATGATGCTGCCGCGAAGATTCATCACGCCCAACATAAATTCAGGTGTGTTGGGCAAGCGCGTTGTTTCGGTCCAGGCTTTAATCTCCCGCACTTTCATAATATCAACACCATATTCTTCACTGCCAACAGTAAAGGTCAGAAACTGGCAGGTTTCCGCTGCTTCGACGCCATCGGCGTCCTCCTCGTCAGTGATCGCTACGGCTTGTGCTTCGGCCCCACTCATAGGTGACTCCATATCGGTTGATGACTGAATGAAATAGTGTAGATCATGCGGCAACGGCCTCCTTGTCCAGCATCGAACGCCCATCGCGTCCCTGATGATTCATCCGCTGCAACTGAGTGATATCGAGAATGAGTGACACTTTCCCATCTCCCAGAATGGTCGCGCCGGAAATGCCGCCCACCGGGTCAGCATTGGCTTCCAGACTCTTAATGACGACTTGCTGCTGCCCGATAAGTTCATCCACCACCAGGCCGAGCTTATCTTCACCACTCTCAGCCAGCACCACAAGTGCGTCATAGGCTTCGTGAATGGCATTGCGGCAGCCAAACTGCTCATGCAGATAGAGCAGGGAGACATATTCACCGCGAAAATCGATCAGGTCGTTGCCATCGGCAATTTTGCGCACATCGTCCTTGGCCGGGCGTGTCGTTTCAATGATGTTGGCGATGGGAATGATGAAATGTTCTTCACCGACGCGCACGATCATGCCGTCTAAAATAGCCAATGTCAGAGGCAGTGAGACCACAAACCGTGACCCTTTGCCAGGACGGGAGCGAATATGCACAGTGCCGCCTAATGCTTCGATATTTCGCTTCACCACATCCATGCCGACACCGCGTCCGGAAATATCCGTCACTTCTTCAGCGGTCGAAAAGCCCGGCATGAAGACCAGATTGTCAATCTCGAAATCATCCAGTTGATGATGCTCGGGAACCAGCCCTTTAGACTGAGCAATGGACAACACGCGCTCACGATTAATACCGCCGCCATCATCGCTGATTTCAATCACAATGCGCCCGCCGCGATGCGATGCGCTGAGAATAATCGTGCCTTCCGCAGGCTTGCCCGCGGCCACACGAACCTCTGGCTGCTCAATGCCATGGTCTACCGCGTTGCGAATCATATGTGTCAGCGGGTCACCCAGTTGTTCGATCACGGTTTTATCGACTTCCGTATTCTCGCCCTCCATCTCCAGCTTGATTTCTTTGTTCAGCTTGCCGGAGAGGTCGCGCACGATGCGTGGCATCCGCGAAAAAATGGATTTGACCGGTTGCATACGAACCGACATCACGGCTTCCTGCAATTCACGCGTATGTTGCGACAATTCACCGACGCCGGAAAGCAGCGCCGGATATTGATCAATCTGCAATTCACGCGTTTGCGCCTGCAGCATTGCCTGGGTGATCACCAGCTCGCCTACCAGATTGACCAGCTTGTCGATTTTATCCAGATCAACTCGAATAGAGGTGGTCGGCATGGATTTTGCCGCCGTTGGCTGGGCTTCTTGCGGGGCTTTGGCCGGGGTAGGTTGGGCCGTCTTCGTCGTTTCAGCAGCCGGCGCATTATGTGATGATGGCTGGGTGTCGACAGGCGCGGCAGCACTATCTTCATTGGAGACGGACGACGCCTCTTCGTCGGATTCTGCTGGGCGCGGCGGCAAGCTTAAACCCGCCAGTTCTTCGATTTCCAGATCGCAGGCATCTTCAACGAATTCAAACACTTCTTCGACCATGGAGCGCGGCTTGTCGCTTTCCAACTCAATCTGCCAGGATAAATAGCAGATTTCAGGATCAAGCGATTCGAGCGGTGGTAATTTCTCCATATCGACCGTCACAGTGACATCGCCCAGAGTTTTTAATTCCCGGATAATAAGCAGCGGTTCGTTGCCTGTTTTGAAGAGATGCTCATGTGGTAGAAAACGGATAGTATAAAAATGCGTCTCGCCGCCTGTATTCTCGGATGCAGTGATATCATGCGTCGAATCATCGCTGGCGGCGCTCGGAACCGTACCGTCGGACCCTTCGACATACGCCTCCAGCGTGTCACATAAGTCCTTGCCAAAATCATCCGCCAACACCTCATCAGACTGGGCAGCACGCACCATCTGCATGATAACATCGACTGACTTCAGCAAATCATCGATCATCTCACGCGTTGGCGTTAATTTACCTTCGCGCAGTGCGTCGAGCAGATATTCCGCAATGTGGGTGAAATTGGTGATTTGAGAGAAGCCAAAGGCGCCAGCGCCGCCCTTAATGGAATGAGCGCAACGAAAAATTGCATGCAGCGTTTCAACATCCGGAGCATCCACATCAAACGAAAGAAGCTTCTCTTCCATCTCTTCGAGAAGTTCAAAACATTCGGTAATATATGTCTCTTTGAACTGCGACAGTTCATCCATAGCCGCGGTTCTCCTCCCCCGTTACCTGGCGACCGTTATTCCGGACACACTTTATTGACGACCTGAATCAGTTTTTCAGGATTGAATGGCTTCACAATCCATCCGGTGGCACCGGCTTGCTTGCCTTCTTCTTTTTTGCTGCCGTCGCTCTCGGTCGTCAGCATCAAAATAGGCGTGAATCTATAATTAGGCTTGGTGCGCAGTTCGCGTATCAGTTCGATGCCATTCATATTCGGCATATTTAAGTCCGTGATGATCACGTCCATGGGTGTATCGCCGATTTTCTCCAGCGCATCTTTTCCGTCTTCGGCTTCCAGCACGTCAAAACCGGCATTCTTGAGTGTAAAAGACACCATGTCGCGCATGGTTTTAGAGTCATCAACTGTCATGGCTTTTTTTGTCATACCTTCCATCCTTCCAGAATGTCATTGAGACCCAGATCGGCAAATGCCTCTTTCATTGCATTTGGCATATGTGTGAGATGCAGTGTCCGATCCGATTGTTGAAGTGAGTGGCCAAGTGAGATTAACTGTTGAACACCTGGGCTGGTGATACGGTCAACCTGAGACGCATCGACTGTCACGGTGCCATTCTCGTGCAGTGCTTCCTCAAGCAATGATTGTACTGCCTCTACCGACGTGATGCCGAGCACGGCAGGCAGCGCATACGTCTTACCTTCAACTGCCGACTTTTGTTTGGATGCCTTGCCTTTTGCTGTTTTTGAAGCCGCCATAACTATACTAATATATTAATGTGACGAGAATGAGGTGTGCCTGAGCATGACACCTGTCCGAGTAGTAATGCTGATTGTTTAACATAAGGTGTAGACATAAACACAACTCTGGCGAGTGTATATATATTAAAATGAAAAGCGGTTAAAACGATGCATAGCTCTTATACGCTATTCGAAATAGGCGACATCCATATATGATATACTGATCTGACGATGTAAAATAGATTTATGTTAATGAAAATTATCTATATTATGGATCACGCACATTTTTCATTAAATCTTTTGAGAGGGAGGTGTTTGTTTTTCTATCAAAAAAACAAAGCACGCCATGGTTGCAAAGAGTTAATTGAAAATGCGAGTTGTTTGCAAAATAGAGTGAGGTGAGGATGCGTCAGAATAAGATACCCCGTGTGCTGATTACGCGTCCACTAGAAGATGCATTAATCATGCAGGAGCAACTGGCTGAGCTTGGCGTCCATGGCGTCATCTGTTCACTCTCTACCATTAAAGTCTTGAAAGACGCGCTTCCGCGTCTGCAGGAGGCGTGCGAAACGAAAGAAACAAGCGGCATTGCGGTAACCAGCCGCCATGCGGTGCGCATACTGGCGCAGGCAACGGGCAAGCGTCATCTGCCTCTCTATGCTATCGCAGAGGCAACGGCGCGTGCTGCAACACAGGCTGGGTTTGCTCAGACTGTCAATGTTGCAGCGGCAGATCATATTGCGCCGGATAAGCGCGGAACGGCGCAGGCATTTGTCGATTATTTTCAGCATCATGCCCTAAAGCGTCCTGAGAAAGAGAGCCGTATACTGTACCCATCAGCCGTTGCGCCACGCCAAGATCTGTCTGCCTTGTTGGCGACTTGCGACTTCACAGTCATAACGATTCCCTGTTATCAGGCGGAATATATCGACGCCTTTCCCAATGCCATCATTGAGGAGTGGTCAAGGCTCGATGCCGTCACGCTAATGTCGGCGCGTACAGCCCGGCACTTCGCGGCATTATGTCGCCAGCATCAGCTATCATGCGCCCATCTTCAGGCTGTTTTACTGCATGAGCGATATCAGGAGTCAATCTCCGGTCTGGGGTTTGGGGCTTTTCATATTGCACAGGAGCCAACGAGCAAGGCGCTGAGGCGATGCGTGGCAAATCTCTCATAGTGTAAGCCAAGCCATCGCTTGCCACAGTTTCGCGACCTCGTTACTATTGCCGCTTCATAATTGCAGGATAATCGCGATGAACGACACGCCAACGGACACTTCTTCCTCATCAGCCGATCAAGCATCAGGGCAAACGCGCCGCCTGCCGCGCATATTATGGTGGATGGTGGTGTTGGCGGCAATCGTTGGTGCATTGTGGTTTTTATACCCTAAGCCACTGCATGAACTGGTGCATTATGTGACATCTGACGTGCCTTCGTCTCGCCCTCAGGTGATGGGATCATCGCCAAACAAGGAAGCACAGGCTGCAAATCAGAGAGCGCAGGCTGCATGGCGTGATGATATTGCTGACTTACGCTCGGATATGACCGCTCTCTCGCAACGGGTCGACCAGCAGGAAGAGGCGCTGAGTCAGCTGGAGCAGCGTATGCAACAAGCATCTGCTGCAAATGAACCATCTACAGCGCCGCATGCCAATGAGATGAATGCCAGCGAAGTCGCATCCGATACCCGTGCATCCCTGCCAATTGCCGAAACGGCGTTGATCACCGCGATGCAGCAGCAAATCGATCAAATGCAGCGCCAACTCACGGACGTTGAGCAGAAGAGCCGGTCTCAGATGCCCGATAGTTTTCGCCTGCTGGCATCTTTGTGGCAGATCGAACGTGATGTTGCTCAGGGCATGCCTTTTCGTCGTGAACTGGTGGCATTCAAGCAGCAATTGGTCATGATGCAGGGAGATAGCACCGCCCAGCTTATGCTGGAGCAGGCCGGCCGAATGGACAGCATGGCGCCGGATGGCGTGAAAACACCGCTGACGCTCTATTGGAGCTTCCAGCAGATGGCTGGTCGATTGGCTTCTTCGCTCAATAAAAGTGGGGACACAGAAGGCTGGTGGCCTTCTTTGAGCGAGTTGATTGATGTGCGCAAGATAGCGATGGATGATGATCCTTCCAGTATCGACGCCATGATTTTGCGCATCGATACCTATCTTGAACGTGCGGAGATTACGGCAGCGGCGCGTGAGGCGGAATTATTGGCAGCCCGCATGGACGATCAGCAAGGCATCCCGGTGCCATTACGCGATCTGTTCCGCCGATGGCAACGCGAATTGCAGGCAACGGTCGAGGTGCAGCGGGCGCTCGATGAGTTGTTTGCCCTATTGCTGGAGCAAGCCTGATGCGCTGGCGGCTTATC
Organism: uncultured Rickettsiales bacterium; assembly: GCA_964435165.1. Classification (GTDB taxonomy): domain Bacteria; phylum Pseudomonadota; class Alphaproteobacteria; order Rickettsiales; family RI-342; genus CAYSXY01. Next base: position 23,059 of record CAYSXY010000020.1, on the reverse strand, counting down.
AAGTGGTTTTTCATTTTACTGGTTATTCTCATTGCGGTTGGCTGGCTATCGCAGCATGACGGCATTATCAGCATCGACTGGATGGGGTATCGTGTGGAAGCCCGCATGCTGCTGGTCTTGCCGCTGCTTTGTTCCGTCGCCTTGCTGATACTGGTATGCGACCGCCTCTGGCGTTGGTTTGTGGCAATGCCCACCCGTCTCGCGGCCAGGCGTCGTCAGGGCAGGCAAGAGCGCGCCTATCAGTCCGTGATGGAAGGATTCACCGCCGTTGCGGCCGGTGACCATGCCGCCGCAAAAAAAATGGCGCGGCAGTCCTGGCAGTTGTTCCAGTCATTAAAACAGGAAGTCTCTCCGCTCTACCTGTTGCTTTCCGCTCAAACGGCACTGTTGGAAGGAGACCAAAAAGCGGCGAATGACTATTATCATAAAATGCTGGAACATAAGCAGACGGAATTCCTTGGTCTGCGCGGACTCCTGGTGCAGCATATGCGCCAGTTGGCGCAAGAAGGTGACGATCAGCATCATCGCACGGAAGCACTGAAGCTCTCTCAACGCGCCTATGCGCTGCGGCCCGAAACACCCTGGCTGGTGCAGGTATTAACCGAACTTTACGTCCGGCAGGATCAATGGGAAGAGGCGCTGGCCGTAATAGGGCGGGCGCGCAAGCGCCATGTGCTGGCGACGCTGGAAGCGGATCGCCTGAGTGCGATCGTGCATTGGCGCAAGGCGCAGCGCCTGAAAAAGCAGGATAAACTGGACAATGCCCTGCAGGAGGCTCGCCAGGCCCATAAAAAGCGCCAGTCATTTATTCCGGCGGTTCTTTTGTTGGTCGATATTCATGAATCCGCCAGCAAGCCGCGCAAGGCATTGACGGCGTTGGAACAGTCGTGGAGCTACCACCCACACCCGGAACTGGCGGCGCGCTATCAACAATTGATTCATGCGCTAGCGGCCGATAAGCGTCTGCAGAAAATAGAAAAACTGGTGAAGCATGCCGAAGATCATGTCGAGAGCCGCATTTTAATGGCGCGCGCGGCGATTGATGCACGCCAATGGGCCAAAGCGCGTAACCATCTGAAATCGGCATTCAGCGTACGCCAGGAAGCCCGCATCTGCCATTTGATGGCGGAGTTAGAAGAAAATGCGGACGTGCAAGGCGAGGAAGAGGCACGCAAAGCGAAGACAAAAGCGGCTGAATGGCGGCAGCGGGCTCAGGATTGCCAGCCGGACGCACGCTGGATATGCAGCGCCTGTGGCGAGCAGCATATTGATTGGGAGATGCTGTGTCGCCATTGCGGTGCATTTGATACCATCCGCTGGGCCAGCCCGGGAACGCCACTTGCCTCACTGGAAGGTGGTCGTCATGCGCTCAGTGAACTGGAATATCTGCCTGCTCACTCTGCTATCTGACGCTATGGGACGCAGGCAATCTATACTCTGGCTGTTGATCCTGTGCTGTACCTTGCTCGTACCTTTGGCGCCGCGGGCGGAATTCCGCGAATTGCCGACGATCACGGTGCTGGCGCCAAGAGAGTTGGCGCTGCCGATGGCGCATATGGTGCGCGAATTTACCCGCGTCTATCAGGTATCGGTGATCATGGTATATGGTGATACGCCCAGACAGTTCGAGGATATTCGCGAAGGCGAGGCAGCAGATGTTTTTATCACCGACGATGCGGAGGTGATGCAGCAGCTCAAAAATACAGGATTGATCGATGTCTATGCGCTGGCGAGACTTATGCAAAATCCACTGTGGCTGGTGCAATCGACAAGTGACGCCTCGCCGGATGCATTGCCTGAGAGCGGAGCATGTGTGTCGGCGCGCGATCCGTTAGCTCAGCATCAGGCCGGTCACACAGAATCGCTGCCCTGGCTGTCAGGTGATTCGGCTGGATCAGAGAGAGATAATACGCTGGTGACACGCGCGCTCCAATTCTCCGCGCGTGAATCAACAAAGCGGCTGGTGCGTCGCCATGGCCCGTTTCGCCAATGGTTGCTGTGTCGCCCATTTGTGACGATTTCTGAAGCATATATCGGCGGCCGTATTATGCGCCGTATCAGCCAATCGCTGCAATTGCCGGCACCGTCCTCGGGCGCAGGCATCACAATTGAGAAGACATATAGTGCCGTATCGCAGGCACTGGCGGCCCAGCCCAGGAGTGTTGGTGTGTTACCTGAAAGCTGGCTGGCAAGCGGCCAGGCAGGGCACGCTTTACGGCCAATCATGGCGTTTCCTGCCAGTCTCTACGATGTTCCAGTCTATCATGCTCTGGTCATTGCAGGCGAGAATATGCAGCCGGCGCGCCTCTTCCTGGAGTATTTGAAGAAGGAGTCGGTGCAAACAATACTCAGGCAGCACCTGTCATCACCGATTGCGCCGCAGTAATAACAGCACACCTGCTAGGCGGCTTTCGATACCTGCGCAGTACGCTTTGCCATGGGAACGAAATCGCGCTCATGCTCACCACAATAAAGTTGCCGCGGGCGACCAATGCGCAGTGTAGGATCTTCAATCATTTCTTTCCACTGGGCAATCCAGCCGACCGTACGGGCTAACGCAAACATCACCGTGAACATCTTGGCCGGAATACCAATAGCCTGATAGATGATGCCTGAATAAAAATCGACATTGGGATAAAGCTTGCGCTCGACAAAATACGGATCATCCAGGGCGATTTTCTCCAATTCCATGGCAATTTCCAGCAGCGGCTCATCCTTAATGCCAAGCTCTTCCAGCACCTCATGGCAGGATTCACGCAATACCTGTGCCCGCGGATCATAGCTTTTATAGACACGGTGACCAAAACCCATCAGGCGGAAGGGGTCATTTTTATCCTTCGCCTTTTCGATAAATTCCGGGATGCGCTCTTTGCTGCCAATTTCTTTAAGCATGTTGAGCACTGCCTCATTGGCACCTCCGTGCGAGGGCCCCCACAGCGAGGCGATACCCGCACCAATGCAGGTGAAGGGGTTGGCCATACTCGATCCGGCCAGTCGTACCGTCGATGTAGAGGCATTTTGCTCGTGATCCGCATGGAGAATAAACAGCTTATCCATTGCCTTTACAAGTCTCGGACTCGGTTTGTAATCCTCACAGGGAGTTGCAAAACACATATAGAGGAAATTTTCGCAGAAACTCATATCGTTTCGCGGATACATAAAGGGCTGACCTATCGCATATTTATAAGAATAGGCCGCCAGAGTCGGCACTTTGGCAATCATCCGAAATGCCGCCAGTTCGCGCTGAACCGGGTCCATCATATCCAGACTGTCATGATAAAATGCCGAGAGCGATGCCACGCCGCCAATCATAATCGCCATTGGGTGTGCGCGGCGTGGAAAGGCCCGATAGACAAATTGCATCTGTTCGTGCAGCATGGTGTGGAGGGTTATTTTGCGGTCAAACACCGCTTTTTGTTCCGCGGTTGGCAATTCGCCAAACAGCAGCAGATAACAGACTTCCATAAAATCACAATTTTCCGCCAGGGTTTTGACGTCGAAGCCACGATAGCGCAGAATGCCTTTTTCACCGTCAATATAGGTAATGCGTGAATTGCAGGAGGCGGTGGATTGGAATCCCGGATCATAAGTGAAATACCCTGTATCCTGATATAAGCGGCTGATATCAATAACATCCGGTCCTTCTGACCCCTCATAGATCGGGAACTCAACACGTTGCTGTTTACCATCAGCAGCCTGATCCACAGTCAATGTTGCTTTGCGTTCCATAATGCTCTCTCTTTCTCCTGGGTATGCATGACATCCCTGTTGCAATGCGGTACGCATACACTATGCATGGTAAACGACTTGTAAAGACCGTTTTAACATTAACAGCTGATTTCGGGATGGACTCTATGTTACTCGCCATCGAAAGTACGGCAGGCGCTGGCTCTTTGGCATTGTATCAAGAGAAGCAGTGTGTGGCGACGCTCGACGAGCCGGATGGCCATCGCCTGGCTGAGCGGCTGAGTATCATGGTCGAACAGCTACTGGGCGAGGCATCGATCAGCTATCGTGATGTGAAATCTATTGTGGCATCGCGTGGGCCCGGTAGTTTTACCGGGGTACGCATTGGTCTGGCATTGGCGCGCGGCCTGGCAATGGCCATTGACTGCCCGGTTCGTGGAGTCAACACACTGGATGCATTATATGCAGCCGCTTGCCAAACGGCGAATGTTTCCGGTGAGTGTCTCATCCTGGTCGATGCCAGGCGAGGCGAGTGGTATGCCCAGCGATTTGCATCCAATGGAAGAGCAGAGGCTACGCCGGTGCTCATCAACCATGCACAGTTGGCGGCTCTATCGCTTCCTGAGGCGCTTATTACGAATAATGCAGGCTTGCTGGCAGAAGTAACGGAAGAGACAGCCTTCAGCCGACTACCGGTGACGGAAATACACCCGCACGCGAAATGGCTCGGACTATCGGCGGTGGCAACATCTACATTGCCGGAAGGGCGGGAGCCAGATACAGAAGAAGACAGTGCCAGACCGTTATATGTGCGACCACCGGATGCGGCATTGCCTTCCCGGCCTATGCTATAGGCTCTACCAACCCATGGAGTGATGATCATGAGATTCTTATCCTTACTGGCCACTATCCTGCTACTGAGCGCCTGCAAAGCGCCGCCATTTACCAGCCTGGAAGAAGCAGAGAGTGCTGGTTCTCCTGTATTGGTCTCACTTCCGGTACGGTTGAATGCCAGCCCCATCAAGGTGCTGCAGATTTATGAACCTCCTGGGCGCCCACCCCATGTCGAAGATCTTTTTCGGCTATCACCTGCGGAGGCGATTGAACAATGGGCAGAACAGCAGTTAATTGCCTCACCGGGCAGTGAATATGTCATGAATGTCGAGGTGCTGGAAGCCAGTGTGGTTGAGACGGAGATTGTGATAGAGCGCAGCGCCTGGGAGTTGTGGGAACCGGATACCATGACCAGCTATGATGCGACGCTGCAGGTGGCGATGAAGCTCTACCACCCGCCACGCCTGCTGCCCGTGGCAGATTTGGAGATCATGGTGACGCGAAGTGTGCTGCAGGAAACCGATGCAACGCTCGAAGAGAAAGATATATTGTTCCAGCAATTGCTGGATCGACTGATGAATGCCTTTGAGCTGGAGGCACGCCGTCGCATCGCATTGCACTTCGATTATTTTATTGAATCCTGAATATGGCCTAAGCCTTTGTCAACATATAGCGCCTAGCCTTGAGCAATCATGTATATTTACCTGCCGATTGCTGAAATTCCCGTCAATGTCATTTCCGTACTGCTACTTGGTGGTGTTGCAGGAGTGCTGTCCGGCATGTTTGGTATTGGTGGCGGGTTTATTATGACGCCTTTTTTGATTTTTATGGGCATTTCGCCCAGTGTGGCTGTCGCCACCTCTGCCAATCAAATCATCGCCGCTTCAGTATCAGGATTTCAGGCGCATTGGCGGCGTGGTAATGTTGATTTCAAAATGGGGTTTTTCCTGTTGATTGGCGGTATTGTCGGGTCCACTCTGGGAGTGCGTCTGTTCGCCTATCTTAAGTCGCTTGGCCAGATCGATCTGGTCATCGCCTTGCTCTATGTGGTGTTTCTGGGAAGTATCGGTGCGTCAATGGCCTTGGAGAGTTACCGCTCGCTCAAAGAGCAGGAGGCGGATGAGTCATTGCCACCGGTGAAGAAAAAACACCGCAATCGCATGCAATGGGTTCAGTATCTGCCGTTTAAAACCCGCTTTCCTCGCTCACAACTCTATGTATCCGCGCTTTTGCCGCTGATGATCGGCGTGGTAGTTGGTGTCATGGTGTCGATTATGGGCATCGGCGGTGGGTTTGTGATGATTCCCGCTATGATCTATTTGCTCGGTATGCCGACCTCGGTGGTGATCGGCACGTCACTTTTTCAGATTATTTTTACAACAAGCCATGTCACCTTACTGCATGCAGTGAATACCCAAAGCGTGGATATTTTATTAGCACTGCTTTTGCTCACCGGATCGGTGGTCGGCGCGCAATATGGCACACGCTATGGCGCACGTATGTCAGCCGAAAAATTGCGATGGTTGCTGGCGTTGATGGTACTCGCTGTGTGCGCGCGGCTGGCCTATGGTCTGTTTGTGGTGCCGGATTCGATTTACAGCGTTGATGTGGAGATCGTGCCGTGACACGCAGTCATGTGCGTAGACTGCTATCTGCCATTGTTCTGACGTATTGCAGGGCGGGGTTGGTGTTATTGGCTTTGCTTGTGTTCGCCGCGCCAGCTTTTGCCAAACCCATTATCTCTGATCTCGCGCAGCACCGTATTCTGATAGATTCGGCATTCACCGGCACCGATATTCTTCTGTTTGGCGCACGCAACGATATCGGAGATATTATTCTGGTCGTGCGCGGACCCAGCGCAAATATTACAGTGCGCCGCAAAGCACGCTATGCCGGCATTTGGGTGAATCGGGATGCAGAGCGTTTTGAGTCTGTACCATATTATTATTTTATGGCCTCAACATTATCGATGGCCGAATGGGCGAGGCTGACCTTGCCGGATAATCTGGATTTGCGCTGGGGTACGCAATCCCACACTATCGGCGCAACCTTGCCGCGCGACAGTCTATGGCAGGCATTTGTTCGGGAACAGCAGCAAGAAGGGCTCTATCGTACGGAGGCGCAGGCTGTGACATTTATGGGAGAGACGTTATTTAAGCAGATCATCCCTTTTCCGGATAGTATCCCGCGAGGCCGCTATACGGCAGAAATCTATTTGGTTGAAAATAATAGGCTGGTTGGGATGCAATCTATTCCGCTTGTTGTGGAAAAGCGTGGAATGGATGCATTTATGTTCGACCTCGCGCATAATAGCCCGCTCCTCTATGGCATTATGGCGATTGCCGTAGCATTAGCTGGTGGTTGGGCTGCCAGCGTGATATTCAGAAAGCTATAAGGATAAAGGGAGGATTGGCCATGAACGCGCATGCCCCCGTTAAATTTCTGGTGTGTGTGGACGATACCGACCATGCCCGTGTGGCATTGCGTTTTGCTGCGCTGCGTGCTCAGCGGCGTCAGGGACGTCTTGATGTTCTCCATATTCTGGAGCCCTCGGACTATCAGGGGCTTAAATCCGTTGCCGGCAAAATGCGGGAGGAAAAGCGCCGGGAAGGGACGATGCTGCTGCAACGCATGGCAGAGCAAATACAAGAAGAATATGGGCTCATACCGTGCCTGATTCTGCGTGAAGGGGTGCTTCAGGAAGAGATTATTACGGCGACGGAAGAAGATGTAGATGCTAATATGTTGATTCTGGGTGCATCACCGGATGGTGATGGCCGCACGGAGTTGATTGCTGCCGTTGCAAAGCAGTTGGGCAGGCGCGTTCAGGTGCCGATGATCGTGGTGCCCGGCAATTTAACAGATCAACAAATTGAAGCATTGGGGTGATGTTCAAAAATACACGTGCATGAGATGATAAAGACTGCTATTTCAACAGGATTGAAAAAAAGAGTAGATTAATCCAAAACATCGGTTGAAAAAGACAGCAACAGCAGCTAATTACATACACAGTGCATGTGCTAATGCTGCGCCACAATAAAAAGAGGTTCCCAATGAGGGCAGATAAAAATCAGAACTTTCAAGATTTCTTTTTGAATGTACTGCGTAAGAAAAAACTTCCGGTAACGGTTTACCTGATCAATGGCGTCAAGCTACAGGGAGTGATCGGTAGTTTTGATAGTTTCTGTGTGACACTACGTCGCGGTCCGCTGACACAGCTGATCTATAAACACGCGATCGCAACGGTCGTACCATCTGCTCCGCTAACGCCGGAAGATTTTGGTGTTGAGCATGCGGGTAGTGAAGAAGATTATCAAAGTGAGCACAGCAGCGAAGAGCTCTACGAAGAAGAAGTCTATTAACCCGTCAATGTCCATATAGGCAGGGAATCATTCCATGCCACAGCATGAGCATGCTACACATCGCCCTCCGGATCGTGTGTATCTCGTCACGCCCGTACTTCCCGAAGGGGCTCAGCATAGTGATATTCGCTGGTCGCCAGAAGCGCGCCATGACGAATTTACAGCGTTGTCCCACGCGCTGCCGCTCGATATATGCGGCGGCGAAATCATTCGTCTGCGTCAAACTGTACCTGCAACTTTGTTCGGGAGTGGGATTGTTGCGCGACTACGCGAGCAACTAGATGACCAACACATCGCGGTACTGATCGTCAATGCCGCACTTACCCCATTGCAGCAGCGCAATCTCGAGCGTGCGCTTTCCTGCAAGGTCATCGACCGTACGCAACTGATTCTGGATATATTTGGCCAGCGTGCCCGTACTCGTGAAGGACGACTTCAGGTGGAACTGGCTTCACAAATGTATCAAAAAAGCCGCCTGGTACGATCCTGGACACACCTGGAGCGTCAGCGCGGTGGGGCCGGTTTCATGGGTGGGCCGGGGGAGCGGCAGATTGAGCTGGACCGGCGTTTGATTCAGGATCGTATCCGTAAACTGGAGGCGCAGCTCGAAAAAGTGCGACGCACGCGTCATCTGCATCGTAAAACACGCCGCGACGTGCCCTATCCCGTAGTGGCGCTGGTTGGTTATACCAATGCAGGCAAATCAAGCCTGTTCAACCGTTTGACAGGTGAGAAGGTGATGGCCGAGGATCTGCTCTTTGCAACGCTCGACCCAACCATGCGGCAGGTCAGGCTGCCTTCAGGTGTGGAGGTGATATTATCGGACACGGTTGGTTTTATTTCCGATTTGCCAACCCAGTTAATCGCCGCCTTCCGCGCTACATTGGAAGAAGTGCTGGAAGCCGATATCCTCATTCATGTCCGGGATATTGCACATCCACAAACCGAGCATCAATATCAGGATGTGCGCCATGTTCTCACCACATTAGGAATAACGGAGCAGGATGGCCCGGCAGTGATTGAGGCATGGAATAAAATCGATTTACTGGAAGCCGAGGAATATCAACAGTTGCGGGAAAAAGCTGCGCATGCAGAGCAACCAACAGTGGCGCTCTCAGCGATTGAAGGCGAGGGGGTGGAAGGGCTGTTGGTCATGATTGATCAGGCGATACAGTCACAGTATCAGCGCTACCAGATCGCATTGTCGCCGGAGGCAGGCAAAGCACGTGCCTGGTTGCACCAACATGCAACCATTACGCAGGAGAGTTTTACGGAAAATGCAATCGAACTGGATCTACTGATCGCGCCGGAAGATTGGGCGCGTTATCAATCGCAATTTGGTGATTAGCGTACGTTCACACGCCACTAAGGCTTACGCCCCAAACATGCAGCGGGTCGCACTTACGGCCTACTACAATAAAGATACCCTACAGTGAGGAATTATGAATGTAGAGGAGGCTTCGGGGCATGCATCGTGCTGGCTAAAGTTTCTTCTGTAGCGGAAGTGGTGCCCAGATGCTGGCGCACTAATCCTTCGAGCTGATCAATACGTTGCTGCAATTCACGCATCTCGACATTGTTGGATGTTACCACTTTCTCCATGCGCTGGCGTTCCTGCCTTTCGGCTGCTAGCTGTTGCAGTAATGCATCCAACCCTTCACTGGTATCGGCTGCTTGCGTGTGCTGGCTGGCAGTTTGGGGTAGATGCCTATCTGGCGTGGTACTTCCTTGCGGCAAGGGGCTGGTAGCTTGGCTAAGCCCTTGCAGGGTCTGATCACTACGTGCGCTGGCTTCTGCATAGCCGTCACGTCTGGCTTTGCGCTCTACCAGAGAGGGTAACATTACGCCAAGCTTGGGTACCAGGCGCTCAATACGTTCCACAAGCTCACCCCGGCCTTCGCGCTCCATTTCGTCCAGCAGTGCCACATCTCCTGCGACGACCGGTAGCATGTCTTTAAGCAGGCGCAGATTGGCATTTGAAATTTTCCCCTGTTCAAATGCTCCCAGCAAGCGGTCGGTGTGCCCCGCCAGTTTTTGGAAGTCCTGTGCCGCCTTGTCGAATGTTTGTTCCAATGAGCGCATCTCCCTGCGCTCTTTGCGCGACATACTCTGGCCATCGCGCTCGCGAATCTCATAGAGTTCCATCAAGCGTTCCAGTGAGAATTCCGGAGCGCCTGCAAAGTCCAGCTTTTCGCTAAAGCGTGTGTAGCGATTCAAAATGCGTTTATAACGCCATTCCATCAAATGCATCTGGGCAAAGCCGTTAATACGCGCCCCCAGCGGGTCGACGAGAATGAGCAGGTTGACCATCGTTGCGCCAAATAAGCGGGTATTTTCTTTGATCACACTGTCACGCGCTTTCTTTTCTGCTTCTTTATCTACGGTCACATCTGAGGCAGTGCGCGCATGATCAACCAGCCTAAATGCGCGAGATTCATCCAATATCGCGATCATTGGGCGCACATTTCGTGCCACACCTTTTCCAACAAACAAGTCATCTGCAAAAATCCGCTTATGCTCTAGCGTTGCTAGCTTGTCATAAGGGTCATCGCTGTGGCGTTTATCCCCTAACTTTTCTCGATAGTCATGATAATGCAGGGCCAGTTGTTCAATCGCGCGTAGCACACCATCGCGGTAAGCTAACTGTTCCATATGGCTGTCAATCATGAGATCATGGACAACAACCTCCATATGTCGTGCTTCTGAACGCTCACTGATACGTTCCAGCAATCTATCGCGTTGTTTCATGGTGCGGTCATCAATGCGGTCAAACGTGTCAGCCAGGTAGTCTAACAACTCGATAAAATGATCGAGGGCATTAGATTTATAATTGTGTCGCAAGACATTAATCGCTGTATCGGCAAAGGGGTCTGCATGCGCGAATGCCTCGGCAAATTGTCCGCCATACTCTCCAGCCTCATCATATTGCGGATGGCCTGTTTCCGGGTCAATAGTCGAATATCGTTCAATGCTATAGGGCTTGTCGGCATCATCTTTCACCACATAAGTGTAGCCGCGTGCGCGCATGTCGATCACCGCGCGTGTTAAATTATGCTCAAGCGATTCTGCGTTGCGTATTCGGAATCGACTGACTTCAGTCACCAGCGTGTCGATAAATTTTCCTTTTTCAAGCCCACGTGTCAGGTTGTATACATCCAGCCCGCGCTGGTTCACATTGAGATAGCCTTCACGCAAGTTTAGTTGCTTAGCCTTGGCGGGGTCTTGTGCCGGGAAGAAGGTTTGAATAAAATGGTGACGAATTTCTGAGCGAATCATACTCTGCTTGCGAGGAGGCATGGCGTCTAACGCTGCTTCCGTCATGTCATGCCTGGCCAGCACTTGCGCCTCAACATAGCGATAAAAAGACCGGATCACTTCTTCAATGGTGTACAGATGAGGCACTCTCTCTTCATTCTCGCCTTTGGCGATCAAGGTCAGGCTACTTTCCGCCGCCATATTGTTGAGTTTCATGTTTTTTTCAACCGGGCGGGCCTTCACACCAAATTTCGGTAAGTGCAGATGCTCATTAAAAGAGAAGAGAATCGTATCATCCCGATCCTCAGACAGGGTGCGCGTGCCTTCGCGCTTTCTGCCGAAAAAGTTTAGGATACCTTCCGTCTCTGGCGGGTTTTCATGCATTTCCTGAATGCGTTGCGGTAATGCACGCCGCACGCGCTCCGGCATATAGCGAGTAATATCGGCCGCATAAGCAGCAGGATGGACGAACAGCTTGGGTAAATTAGTCAAGGCGCTACCGAGGAGATAATCAAGCTGGTGGATGAATGGCCGTGTAAATTCATTACGCCGCGCTACATCAACCAGCATGTAGGTGGCGGCGACGGTTGCCGTTTTCGCCAGCAGTTTTTCCGTTATCGGTGTCGGTTCATTATCGTTCACATAATCATGAATACGCTGGTAGAGTAGGTTGCCAAAAAAACTGCCGCCGGCAAATAAGTAAAACAGGTTGGTCCGCTGACTCACCATTGCCTGGTAGTTTTTGTCATACGCTTCGCGATATTGTCGTGAATAGTCAGATGATTCGTCTTCAATCACATGGCGGTTAGCGTCACTGACATTGAGTTCCATCTCCGTCATGCGGGTGGCAACTTTCTCAAAGGTCTTATTCAGCACTTTTTCGCGCATTTGTTCTTTGAATGCGTCATCGATGGAGCGCAACTGCCCGGTACTCATCATCCAGACAATTGTCAGGGCGATCGTATCGGCAAAATATTCGGCAAACAGATATTTTTGGTGGCTGTCACCCGCACCTTTAGGTGGATTGAATAATGACCAGCGCTCGGCATCCCCCGTTGCCAGTCGTTTGGAGCGGACATACCCGGCCAACAGCGCTGCCGCAGTGGAGCGCTCGGATGGCATCATATATGGGGTCATGTCATTGTTCATGCGCGCATCATATTCTATTGATTTGCTTTATAATATAATATCCCATATTGACTTTATACTTCAAATATGACGATTCGATGACAATAAGCAGCGTTAAAAGGCATATGTCACCGGAATCAGGGGTATAATAGCCTGAAATTTATACATAGAGTGGTGCTTTAAACTCTGTGATCCACTAATCTGCATGAAAAAATGATTTTTTTTACCGGATACCCTTGAAATATCTGCTTGCCGACCCTACCTGCAATTCCACAGATTATCGGTAACTCACATATAAATGAGAGTTATCACATATTTAACCGCCAAGTTGGAGGCAAAAACAATGAAAATCAGACCATTACATGATCGTGTGTTGGTTGAGCGTCTGGATGAAGAGGAAACCACATCCGGCGGCATCATCATCCCGGACAGCGCGAAAGAAAAGCCCATGCAAGGCTTAATTAAAGCAGTGGGTACGGGTACGTATGACGATAATGGCAAGCTACGTCCGCTGGATGTTAAAGCAGGCGATGTCATCCTGTTCGGCAAATGGTCAGGCACCGAAGTCAAGCTCGACGGTACGGAATATCTGATCATGAAAGAGTCCGACATTATGGGCGTGATTGAAGGATCGGCTTCAGCAAAAAAAGCTGCTTAATCAACAAGAAAATCACCTAATTGAAGGAGTAACATCATGGGTGCGAAACAAGTTCATTTCGGTGCAGGTGCACGCGAAGAAATTCTCAAAGGCGTAGATATTCTCGCCAACGCAGTAAAGGTTACACTCGGCCCTAAAGGCCGTAATGTGGTGCTGGATAAATCGTTCGGCGCGCCGCGCATCACCAAAGATGGTGTGTCGGTTGCAAAAGAGATTGAGCTGAAAGATAAGTTCCAGAACATGGGTGCGCAAATGGTGCGCGAAGTTGCCAGCAAAACGAATGATCTGGCAGGCGATGGTACTACCACTGCGACTGTTCTGGCTCAGGCAATTGTGCGCGAAGGCGCGAAAGCCGTTGCCGCCGGTATGAACCCGATGGATCTCAAGCGTGGTATTGATCTGGCGGTCAATACGGTTGTCGATTCAATTCACAAGAAATCGAAAAATGTGAAGTCGCAGGAAGAAATTGGTCAGGTTGGTACGATCTCCGCCAATGGCGATGCCGAAATTGGTACCAAAATCGCCGAAGCGATGGAGCGTGTCGGTAAAGAAGGCGTGATCACGGTAGAAGAAGCCAAAGGCATCGATTTTGAAGTCGATGTTGTCGAAGGTATGATGTTCGACCGTGGCTATCTGTCGCCTTACTTCGTGACCAACTCTGAAAAGATGACCGTTGAGCTGGAAAATCCGTTTATTCTCCTCTTTGAGAAAAAGCTCTCCGGCCTGCAGCCTATGCTGCCGCTGCTGGAGTCCGTCGTGCAATCGCAGCGTCCGCTGTTGATTATTGCTGAAGATGTCGAAGGCGAAGCGTTGGCCACGCTGGTGGTGAACAAACTACGCGGTGGCCTCAAAGTTGCTGCTGTGAAAGCCCCGGGCTTTGGCGATCGTCGTAAAGCGATGCTTGAAGATATCGCGATTTTGACCGGTGGTCAGCTGGTGAGCGAAGATCTCGGCATCAAACTTGAGAATGTTCGCCCGGATATGCTCGGTTCGGCCAAGAAAGTGGTAATTACTAAAGAAGATACCACGATCGTCGATGGCGTAGGCACGAAGAAAGATATCGATGCTCGCGTTTCGCAGATTCGTGCGCAAATCGAAGACACTACCTCGGATTACGACCGCGAAAAACTGCAGGAGCGCCTGGCGAAACTGGCAGGCGGTGTTGCCGTGCTCAAAGTAGGCGGTGCATCGGAAGTGGAAGTGAAAGAGAAGAAAGACCGTGTTGAAGACGCGCTGCACGCAACCCGTGCTGCCGTGGAAGAAGGCATCGTGCCGGGCGGTGGTACCACGCTTCTTTACGCGTCGCGTGATCTCGACAAGCTGGATGCAACCAACGAAGACCAGAAGGCCGGAATCAACATCGTGAAGCGTGCGCTGCAGGCGCCGCTGCGTCAGATTGTTGAAAATGCCGGTATCGACGGTGCCGTGGTTGCAGGCAAGCTGCTGGAAAGCAAAGATACCAGCTATGGTTTCGATGCACAGAAGCTGGAATATGTTGACCTGATCAAAGCCGGTATTATCGACCCGACGAAAGTCGTGCGCACCGCGCTGCAGGATGCCGCATCTGTTGCTGGTCTGATGATCACAACGGAAGCTCTGGTCGCCGATATTCCAGACGACAATGCGTCCAACGACAATGCGTCCGGCGGCATGGATGCCATGGGCGGCATGGGTGGAATGGGTGGCATGGGCTTTTGATCCCAACCACATGACCCATTAAAAAAAAGAGAAAGGCTCGCTTTATGGCGGGCCTTTCTTATTTCTGTCATCTTTCTGCGCTATGAGCATCGCACCGCAACGCAACACCCAAAAATAAAATGAGGTAAAGCATGACCCACGATCACGACGATCCTATCCTTTCCGCCTGTCAGTTCTATCAAACGACGCAAGGGAGAGAGGCAATGCACAAGATATTCGCGAAGAGCAGCCCGCACCCCCCATTAATCCCACTCTTGCGGATGAAGGGCAGTGCGACACTAAGCAGAATATTTATACCCTGATTCGCCATGTGTTTGAGGTCATCGCTTTTAATGGGCATTACGGCACGTTATTTCACGTCATCGGTGCCGTGGATGAGCCGGCGGCGCGAACGGAGCTCTATCAGGCACTGGTATCGTACATGGTGCATCATGGAGAGGGCGGCACCCAAAAAGCGAGCCAACTCGATTACATCTATCATAATGGCGATAAGCTGGCGGCAATCGCTCACTCAGAGAGAAGCCCGATAGATCGAAAAGAAGACGCCGCTCAGCGCCGGGAAGCAATCGACGGCATCGCCATTATTCAGCATGATCACTTTACCTTGCCGGATGGTCAGCCATTACAGGCAGCTTCTACTAAAACCACACTACTGGACACGATGGCCAGACATTATCAGCAACTGGAGTCAGCATTGGAGACTTTGATGGCCGCACGGACGCATCCTGGTTATCTGACGAAGGCGATTGCCGACGGAATACAGCTACAGCGTTCGGAGGACTATCCACGTATCGAACATCTGCATACAGCATTCACGCAGCAGCATGAGTCGATTGTCCAGAGAGCGCAGGAAGCGGTGCTTTGTCAGACATGCCAGGATTCCGGCTTTATGCCAGGTAGCCATCAGGTAGGAAGTTAAGCTATCAGTGAGTGAGGCTCCGGCTAGATAGCCTTTGTATTTGCTGGCTGAAGCAGGTAAATACCACTTGTCAACAGCTGGTTGGCTGGTTACAACTTCAACAATTAGAATCATTCCAAAAGTTGATATGAAGCACACTCCTTTATTTAATGAACATGAGGCGCTTGGCGCAAAAATCTGCCCCTTTGCCGGCTATGCCATGCCCATTCAGTATGCGGATGGTATCAAGCAGGAGCATCTCCATGTGCGCGAAGCCTGCGGTATTTTTGATGTCTCGCATATGGGTCAATGCATCCTCAAAGGCGACGATGTGACACAATTGCTTCAGCAATTGACACCAACGCGGTTTGATCAAGTGGCCGAGGGGCAGGCGAAATATACCGTGCTGACCAACGCGGAAGGAGGCATCATCGATGATTTGATTGTGACGCGCCTGACCGACAAGAGTTTTTTCCTTGTGATCAATGCAGCGTGCAAAGAGAAAGACATCACCTGGATCACGGAACATCTTAGCGGCAATCAAACATTGGAAGAGTTTCCGGATCGGGCACTTATCGCGGTACAGGGGCCGGGGTCAAGCGCGGTGCTCAACCGGCTGCTGACATCGCCGATTAGTGACCTCGCCTATATGCACCTCACCACCTCCACGCTGCGTAGCAATGATCTGCAGATCACGATTAGCCGCACCGGCTACACCGGAGAAGATGGCTTTGAAATCAGCCTGCCCGGTGAGCAGGCGCCGGCATTCTGGCAAGAGCTGATCGCACAGCCGGAAGTCAAGCCGATTGGCCTGGGTGCGCGCGACAGTCTGCGGCTGGAGGCAGGATATCCGCTCTATGGACATGATCTGGATGATAGCACCTCGCCGGTAGAAGCCGGGATTGGCTGGACGGTGTCAAAAGCGACGGATGAATATGAGCCATCTTTTGCCGGCTCTCAGCGCGTGCTGGCTGAGAAAGCAAAGGGAGCATCCCGCAAGCGGGTGGGGGTTCAGTTACTGGATAAAGGCATTGCCCGTGAGGGCATGGCAGTGCTGAGTGATGACCAAAAGCCATTAGGGACACTCTCAAGCGGCGGATTCTCTCCAACTCTGGGTGTGTCTATCGGCATGGCGTATCTGCCCACGGCGCAGGCACAGCCAGGCACAACGCTTTATGTGGATGTGCGCGGGCGTAAGCTGGCGGCGCAGGTAACGGCCATGCCGTTCATCACCACGCGTGCAGGCAAAAGCATCACGCAGTCAAAGGTGGCATGAAAGCCGTGTTTTCGTACTTGGCAAAAATAGCGCTTTATGACAATACATCGAAACATCCGGTAGGCATTACTTTGTAATTATTTTCATTGAGGCATGTATGAGCAAGATTCCTTCTGAGTTACACTACACCCGCGATCATGAATGGATTGCGGTAGAAGATGGCATCGCCATTGTGGGCATTACCGATCACGCACAGGAGGCACTGGGCGATTTGGTTTATGTAGAACTGCCGGAGGAAAATAGCCAGGTCGAGCAGGGCGGGGCGTTTGCCGTGGTCGAGTCCGTCAAGGCGGCGAGCGAAGTCTATGCACCGCTCAGTGGCGAGGTGGTAGAAGTGAACCAGTTGCTCTCTGATACACCAGAGAAAATCAATGAATCGCCGTATGAAGATGGATGGATTGCAAAAATCAAACTTAGTGATGAAGCTGAACTGGGCAAGCTGATGGATGCCGGTGCCTATGAAACATTGCTGGAAGATGAGGCCTGATGCGTTTCCATCCACACACTGACGAAGATCGGCAAGCCATGCTCAAGGCCATTGGCCTGGATAAGGCCGATGAATTATATGGTATGGTGCCGCAAGGGGCTGACAACACAGAGCCGTTTGATCTGCCATCAGGCTTGAGCGAGGCAGAAGTCGAGCGCTATATGGCGACGTTCGCTTATGAAAACCACCCTGCACCCGATGGGCCGTTTTTTCTTGGCGCGGGTTGCTATTATCATCACATTCCGGCGACGGTCGATACGATCATTCAGCGCGGCGAGTTTCTCACGGCTTATACTCCCTACCAGCCGGAAATTGCTCAGGGCACATTGACCTATATTTTTGAATTTCAAAGCATGATTGCTGCCATTACCGGTCAGGATATCGCCAATGCGTCGATGTATGACGGCGCTACCGCCGCGACCGAGGCAGCGCTGATGGCCCGGCGCATTACCAAGCGCAGCGAAATACTGGTGCACGGCCATCTGCACCCGGATTACTATGATACGCTCGCCACCTACTGGACGCAGATTGATGGCACGATACGTGTGGATGGTGGGCCGACCGATAAAACAGCATGCGTCTTGGTGCAATATCCGGATTTTCACGGCACGCCCGGCGACCTTCAGGAATTGCGCGATGCCTGCGACAAGGCCGGGGCATTGCTGGTGGTGGTGGTGACGGAAATAGTCGCACTGGGCATGCTGCCACCGCCGGATATGGCGGATATTGTCGCCGGTGAAGCGCAAAGCATCGGCGTGCCGATGAATTTTGGCGGGCCGCATCTGGGCTTTTTTGCCTGTCGCGAAAAATTTGTGCGCCAAATGCCGGGGCGTCTGTGCGGGGTGACGGAAGATGAGGACGGTAAGCGCGGTTTTGTGCTGACGTTGAACACACGTGAACAACATATCCGCCGCGACAAGGCAACATCGAACATATGCTCGAACCAGGGGTTATGCGCACTCGCATTTACAGTGCATATGGCCTTGCTCGGCGAAGAAGGCTTTAAAGAACTGGCACACATCAATCATGCAAGGGCGTGCGCACTGGCGGATGCGATGGCGCAGATTGAGGGGGCGCTCGTGATCAATCAGCATTTCTTCAATGAGTTTGTCGTAGAGCTTCCGGTCGATACAGCCTGGCTGCGTGATCGGCTCGCCGATGAAGGCATCATTGCTGGCCTGCCTTTGAAAGATGTGGATGGCCCGGCAAAGACCAACCGCCTGTTAATGGCCGCCACGGAGCAAACCACCGATGAGGATATTGAACGGCTGGTGGAAACAATCCAGCGTGTGATGGAGGAGGCAGCATGACAGCTCAACCTGTGCCACTTCACCCAACCGATCAATCTTCGCAGGCATGGGCACCGCTCCATCGCGGTTTGCAATTGCACGAACCACTGCTCTATGAGCAATCCAAACCCGGGCGCTCTGGCGTTGATCTGCCGGCATGTGACGTCAGCCAGAATCGTACCGGCCACAAGTCGCGTGAGCAGGTTGGTTTACCGTCAGTGTCCGAACCACAGGTGATACGTCATTTCACGCGCCTGTCTCAGCAAAATTACAGCATTGATTCCGGCCTGTTCCCGCTGGGGTCCTGCACCATGAAGCATAACCCGCGCCTGAATGAAAAAATGGCGCGTCTACCGGGCTTCGCTCATATACACCCCATGCAGCCGCAACAAACGGTGCAGGGCGCACTTCATCTGATGCATGAGTTGCAGCACTGGCTGGCAACTCTTTCCGGCCTGCCCGGCATCACCTTATGCCCGGCTGCCGGGGCACATGGTGAATTGACCGGCATGATGATCATCCGTAAGGCACATGAAGCAAAGGGCAATCCACGTCGTAAAGTGCTGGTGCCGGACAGTGCGCATGGTACCAATCCGGCAACGGCTGTGACTTGCGGCTATGAAATCGTCACGATCCCGACGAATGACGAAGGGCATGTCGATCTGGATGCCTTTGAGGCAGCGTTGGACGAGGAAGTGGCGGCATTTATGCTGACCAATCCTAACACCGCTGGCAAATTTGAACCGGATGTCAAGCAGATTGCCGATAAGCTACATGAGTATGGCGCTTATTTTTATTGTGATGGCGCCAACTTCAACGCCATTGCCGGACGGGTGCGTCCGGCCGATTGCGGCGTGGATGTCATGCATTTTAACCTGCATAAAACATTCTCAACCCCTCATGGCGGAGGCGGCCCAGGCAGTGGCCCTGTGGCCGTGACGGAAGAACTGGCGCGCTTTCTGCCAGTGCCGCGGGTGATTCGTGAGGGTGACAGTTATGCGCTGCAAGAAGAGAGCAAGGACGCGATTGGGCGTATCAAAGGGTTTCATGGCCAAATGGGCATGTTTGTGCGAGCGCTATCCTACATGATGGCGCACGGGGCAGAAGGCATCAAACAGGCATCGGAAGACGCCGTGCTCAATGCCAACTATGTGCTCTCTCAACTCAAAGATCTTTATCATGTGCCCTTCCCGGGCATTTGTATGCATGAATGCCTGCTCAATGACCGGCATCAGCGTGATAAAGGCGTCACGACCATGGATATTGCCAAAGCATTGATTGAATATGGCTTCCATCCGATGACCGTATATTTCCCGACCATGATTAACGGGGCGATGCTGGTAGAGCCGACTGAGTCAGAAAGTAAAGAAGCGCTGGATGAATTTATTGCGACCATGCGTTACATCGCCCGTCAGGTGCAGGATGGGCAGGCCGAACAGATCAAGGCGCTGCCACGTTCCACACCGCGCCGTCGCCTGGATGAAGTTAAAGCTGCCCGCAAACCAGTATTAACATGGAAAAAACTAGGCTCTGTTGGCGATTAATTTAATGTTTTGTTGTCGCCAAAGATTTTCAGCTCGCAAGGCAAAGTGCGCAGGGAAATGTGGTTCATTTTTCAAGTGCCTGAACACAGCGAATGGAAATCTTTGGCGCAACCTGCAAGGCCATGGCTGATTGCGCCGACTAACGGCAGAAAATATGTTCTGATGATGAACCACATCACCATCAATATTTTCCTTGTTATTCAACGCAATCAATCTCATGGCAAATCCTTAAATTAATCGTCAACAGAGCCTGGCTCAGCTGGGTGAGGCAGCATTCCTCTCCGGAGCATCACGCTCCGGTGGGATGACCTCTTGTCCGTCAATAGCATGCGATTTTGTCTCGTTTGCCTCATCAACTTGAGGTGTTGGCTGCTTTACGTCAGGACTGCCATCAGCATGACCAAGCAGGCTGACCGAGTCATCATTTGGTGAAGGCTCCGTATCATCGATTTTTAGTTCACGATATTGCTCGACAAATTCCTTCACCTGACGGTAGGTGAGGCTATAAACCAGCCCAATGATGGATAAGCCACCGATCAGCAGCAAATAGTCAAACCCTAGCACGGGGATGAAGATAATGCTCAGGCTGAGCGCCGCCAAACTGACCATGGCAGCAATCTGTTCAATGGTGAATCGGTCCGGCCGTTGCTGTTTGCGTGATTTAGTTGATGTTTGTTTGGTCATTGGTAACGGGCAGATAACGCGTTATTGGCAATGAATATTAAAATCTACAGTACTGACGTTACCAGCCAGTTAAGGAAAGCAACAATACAGCCTAAAATTGGGGTGGTGCGCTAATCCCGACGCGGCCCGGTCATAAGCTCTGGCCGCACCCATTCATCGAATTGCTCTTCCGTCAGCAGCCCCAGGCTCAATGCCGATGCTTTTAAGGTGGTGCCTTCCGCATGGGCCTTTTTGGCGATCTTCGCGGCATTATCATAGCCGATATGCGGGTTCAATGCTGTCACCAGCATCAGCGATTCATCACGGAGCTGCTCAATGCGCTCGACATTGGCTTCAATACCCGTGACGCATTTATCGGTAAAACTCACACACCCGTCAGCCAACAGGCATATGGATTGCAGCAGGTTGTAAACCATCACCGGTTTAAACACATTCAATTCAAAATGACCGTTCGATCCCGCGACAGTAATGGCAACGTGATTGCCCATCACCTGTGTGCAGATCATTGTCAGCGCTTCGCACTGTGTTGGGTTGACCTTCCCCGGCATGATCGACGAGCCTGGCTCGTTCGCAGGAAGGCTGATTTCGCCCAATCCGCAGCGCGGGCCGCTGCCGAGCAGGCGAATGTCATTGGCGATTTTCATCAGGCTCGTCGCCAGTACATTGAGGGCGCCGCTGGCTTCAACAATGGCATCATGAGCGGCAAGTGCCTCAAATTTGTTCTCTGCGGTGCGGAAGGGCAGCCCTGTCATGTTGGCGACTTCGCGGGCAAAGGCTTCGGCAAATCCGGCGCGGGAGTTAATCCCGGTGCCAACTGCCGTGCCGCCCTGTGCCAGCGCATAGAGGCGATGCAGCGTAGCTTCGACACGTTCAATGCCATATTCTATTTGCGTGGCATAACCGGAAAATTCCTGCCCCAGGGTCAGAGGAGTCGCATCCTGCAGGTGTGTGCGGCCAATTTTGATGATCGATTCATACGCGGCCACTTTTTCTTTTAACGCCTGATGCAGTGTCTTGAGCGCCGGGAGCAGGCGGTGGGTGATTTCCTCTACCGCGGCAATGTGCATCGCCGTGGGAAAAGTGTCATTGGAGGATTGCCCCATATTAACATGGTCATTTGGATGCACCGGATCCTTAGAGCCCAACTCACCGCCAAGCAGTTCAATCGCACGATTGGCGATCACTTCATTACTGTTCATATTCGTCTGAGTGCCGGAGCCTGTCTGCCAGACACTCAATGGAAAGTGATCATTGAGTGTGCCTTCCATTACCTCTTTGGCGGCTTTGACAATGGCCTCGCCAATACGGTCATCGAGTGCGCCAAGTTCCATATTCACTTTGGCGGCACAGCTTTTCAAAATGCCGAGCGCACGAATAAGCGGCGCCGGCATGGTCTCCACGCCAATGGCGAAGTTCATCAGGCTGCGTTGGGTTTGTGCTCCCCAATAACGATCGGCAGGAACATCCAGCGTTCCCATCGTGTCGGATTCGGTACGGATGGCAGTTGAGGTGGTGGCAAGAGCGGGCTGAGACATGAGATGATTTCCATATTCTCTTTATTGGATAATGTTCATGATGTAGCAAATGCAAGGCAGCCAAACAAGCAGGTTCATGATGACAACACCATCCTATTGGAAAGAAGCGCAGGCACACCTGTCACAGCAAGATGCGCAGATGGGCGCATTAATCGCGCAGTATCAGGGGGAGGCGATGCTGAATTATCGCAAACCGTTTCATACCCTGGCACGAGCGATCGTCGGTCAGCAAATTTCAGTTAAAGCGGCCGATAGTGTCTGGGCAAAATTTGAGGTATTGCTGGGTGAAATGCGTCCCGAACGCTATCTGCAACAACAAGAAGAAGCGCTGCGTGCCTGTGGTCTTTCACGCTCGAAAATCGCTTATATTCGTAATATAGCGGAAGGCTTTACATCCCATCAACTGCAGCCTGAACACTGGGAGCAAATGGAAGATGAGGCAGTCATCAAGCAGCTGACGGCTATTAAAGGCATTGGTCAGTGGACGGCAGAGATGTTTCTCATCTTTCATCTGCACCGGCCTGATATTCTGCCACTGGGTGATATCGGGCTAATTAAGGCGATGCAACGCCATTACGCCTTGCCGGAGACAATGAAAGAGAAAGAAAGGCTGGTTGAACTGGCAAAACCCTGGCAGCCCTATCGCACTGTGGCCACCTGGTACCTTTGGCGCAGCCTCGACCCGGTGCCTGTGCAATATTAATTAAACATTTTTGTGCTATTG